>JAGYNS010000270.1 GCA_018399655.1 Campylobacterales bacterium | reverse complement strand
TCATGCTTGCTATATATTGAAGATATTCTTTTTTAGTATACAAAGGGAGGGTTATCACAAAAGAAGCCCCTTTGAGATTTTTATCATCATAAGTATACTGAGTATTTTTAACCTCAATAGATCCATTGAGTTGATTGACAATAATATTATAAGTCATATACAATCCAATCCCAGTTCCTACTGATGGATGTTTTGTAGTAAAATAGGGTTCAAATATTTTATCCATCACATTCGTGGGTATTCCCCCTCCACTATCAGTAAGTGTTATAAAAGCACTGTATCGATCATAAGAGACTTTTATGAAAAAATACTTCTGCTTATCTTGCTCTACCATCACATCTTTAGCATTGTTACAAATATTGATCAAGGCTTGTATAAGTTGATTTTCATTGATATTAACAAAAATATCCTCTTCACATGGTTCTGAAACTATCTCTATATAGTTATTTTTCAAACTACTCTGAACTAAATCTAATGCTTTTTTTAGTGCTTGATGGAGACTCACTTTTTCTATTTTTGAGATATCTGCTTTAAAAAAGTTACGAAAGTCATCCACGGTATTTGAAAGATACTGGGCTTGAGACATAATTCCATTGGTACACTCTTTGATCATATCATAAGTGATCTCTTCATTGATATCCATCAGCAAATTCATATGACTTGCATGGGTTGTGATTACACTTAAAGGTTGTCTCCACTGGTGGGCTATATTTCCTATCATCTCCCCTAGTGCTGCATTTTTAGATTGTATCTCTAGAAGTTTTTGCAACTTCAGTGCATCTATTTTTCCTTGGAGTTGTAAAGCTATTTTTTCTAAAGGTTGCATCAAACGATTGAGATCTAAAATAGGCTTTGTGATATAGCAATCTATCCCCAACTCTACTGATTCGTGTAAAAGCTGTTTTTCATTGAATGCTGTTAAAATACCTATGGGAATATTTTGATCTATTTTTTTTATAGCTTTAGCTAGTTCTAAACCATTCATTTTGGGCATATTGATATCTGTTAAAACTATGTCAGGTTTTATTTGTTTATAAAGTTTAAGAGCTTCCACCCCATCGTATGCTACATACAACTCTTTTACTTTTTCTTCAAGCAAACCTCTCATCGCTTCTACTGTATCTTCGTGATCCTCTACATAAAGAAGTGTAAAATTTTTTAACATTTAGTGTCCTTTTTTGTTTAAAAGAAAGATATGAACCTCTAATCCATTTTGATCTTTATTATTGAAAAATTCTAACTTTCCACCCATCTGCTCGATAATCATCTTTGACATATAAAGCCCTATGCCACTTCCACCTTCATTTTTCTTTGTGGTAAAATAAGGTTCATCTATATGCTCCAAATATTTTGGATCAACACCCCCTGCATTATCAATAATCTTTAAAACTACATACTGATCTTGTTTCATACTTTGAATATGGATAGTACGGTTGTTAATTTTATTTGCTACAAAAGCATCTTTTGAGTTTGTGAATATATTGAGTAATACTTGTGCCAACTCATTCCCAGAACCATAAAATTGGTATCTATTAAGCTCTTTTTCTATATTGATCTGGTTATATCGAAATGAATCTTCCATCATCAAAATAGCTTGACTAACCACTTGTGTAAGAGTTGTTTTTGTGTACTCTTTTGTTGGTTCAAAAAAGTTTCTAAAATCATCTATAGTACTACTCATATGAACTATCTCTCTCTCATAAGTTGTTTTAAATTTGTCTAAAAATGATTTATCTAAGCTATTTGTGTTTATTTTTTCCAATAGCGTTGCAATATTTATCCCCAATACATTTAAAGGTTGTCTCCATTGATGGGCTATATTTCCTATCATCTCCCCCATTGATGCCATTTTTGATTGTTGGAATAGGATTCTATCTTTTTGAAAAAACTCCGTTCTATCTAAGAAACTCAATACAAGTCCACAATCTTCACTCTTGGAAAAACTTAACCCCATACTTATTTTATGGACTCTAAAAAGATATATCTTTTGC
>JAGYNS010000027.1 GCA_018399655.1 Campylobacterales bacterium | reverse complement strand
GATAAGAAAATAGATCAATTAGTCTCCTTTTTTTGAAAATTGAGTATACTTTTTTCTAAATGGTAAAGTTCATAACGAATTGATTTAAACACGCCACTTGTTTTTGGATCGATAAGTTTGCCAAACTCCTCTAGTACTCTAGCACTTTCTTGAGCTCTTTTATAGTTGGCTATCAATACTGAATCTAAATTTTCTCTTTGAAGTTCAGATTGTGTAGAGTCTTTAGAGACATCATTTTGAATATCACGGGAATCTAAAAGTTTTTCATAAATATCAATTTTGCTTTTATGCCGTAAAGCTTTGAGTTCTTTTGAGATCTGCTTATCGTTGAAGATATAACGATATATATCTTCAACAACCCGTATCCCCTCTCTTAAGCGATTAAGATTAGCGTCAAGAAGTCTTAAGTGCTCTTTAGTCATCGTTGCTGTTAAATGCAGCAAAGATTTGTAATAAAGAGATAAAGAGGTTAAAGAAGTCTAAGTATAGTGCAATTGCTGCTTCTATTGGACTTGAGAAACCACCTTTAACTATTTGTTGCGTATCGTAAAGGATAAAAGCACTAAATAACAGTGCCCCAACCATCGCAATACCAAGCTGGAAAATTGGTGAACCTATAAAGATGTTACTAATTGACCCAACAATAAGGATAATAAGAGCAATAAACAACATTTTACCCATATTGGAATAATCTCTTTTTGTTGTCAACGCAAACATTGAGATACCACCAAACGCAACTGAGGTCATTAAAAATGCTTGTGCTACAACACTAGCCCCATTTGGCATATTAAATACACTACTTAAAAGTGGAGTGATCACTAAACCACTTACAAAAGTAAATGCGAAAAGAACTGCTAAGTTGATCCCTGGCTTATCTTTTACCGCATATAATCCAAAAAGCAAAGCAAACTCTAAGATCACAAGACCCCAATACCAACTAGATATAGCACTTACCATATCTAAACCAATATATGCTCCTGCTGTTGCAGCAAGGAGTGATCCAGCAAACAATTGATAGGTGCTTCGTAAAAAAGCCATTAAGTTTGCTGGTGCTTGTTGCTGTTCATAAGAAGAGCTGTAAGCTTCGTCGTGACTTGTATAACCAACATTACCTTTGTCTGTTAGATAATCTCTTTTGTACATATTCTATGTCCTTTTATATTTTTTGAAGAGATTCTATAATGTTTCACTTAAATCTAACTTTAAAATAAGATATTAAAGTAGATGATTTAAATTTTTGAAATAGATTTATGGATTAATCTTTTTTTAGATATAATTTAGTCAATTTATGTATGTTTAATAATAAAAGACCAATAACAGGAGACAGAATGCTAGATGTTGTAGAGATACAAAAAATACTTCCCCATAGATACCCTTTTTTGCTTGTAGATAAAATAACGCAAATTGATGAAGGTGAAAAAATTATTGGATATAAAAATGTTTCTATTAGTGAGCCAGTATTTGAGGGGCATTTCCCAGGACATCCAATCTATCCAGGGGTGATGATACTAGAAGGGATGGCACAAGCAGGAGGAATACTTGCTTTAAAAAGTTCAGGTTTTAGTGAAGAGGAGCTGAAGAAAAAAGTGATCTACTTTATGAGTATAGATCGAGCAAAGTTTAGAAATCCAGTGAAGCCAGGAGATAGACTAGAGTATCAAATAAGTGTGATCAAGCTTCGTAAAAACTTAATTGTTTTAGATGGAAAAGCTTTTGTTGATGAAAAACTTGTAAGTGAAGCTGAACTTAAAGCAATGGTTGTAGATAAGTAATGGTCAATATTCATAAAACTGCTATAGTTGATGAGAATGCTAAATTAGCCAATGGCGTTACTATAGGTGCTTTTAGTATCATAGGTCCACAAGTTGTTATAGGTGAAAACTCAACTATAGCAAGCCATTGTGTGATTGAGGGGAAAACAACCATTGGGAAAAACAATGAGATATTTTCTCATGCTACACTAGGTTCTATCCCTCAAGATTTAAAATTTTCAGGAGAAGATGTTGCACTTATTATTGGAGATAATAATAAAATAAGAGAATACACACTTTTTAACCCTGGAACACAAGGTGGTGGAAGTATCACAAAAATAGGTAATGGAAACCTTTTTATGGGATATACTCATGTGGCTCACGATTGTATTATTGGAGATAACTGTATATTTGCCAATGTCGCAACCCTTGCAGGTCATGTAGAGATTGAGGATAATGTGGTTGTTGGAGGTTTAAGTGCCATACACCAATTTTGCAAAATAGGAACCCAAGCGATGATAGGTGGTGGATCTATTGTGGTTCAAGATATCCCACCATTTTGTAATACTGAAGGAAATCGTGCTACAATACGGGGACTCAATCTTACTGGGCTTCGAAGAAGGTTAGAAAATCGATCAGATATCAATGAGATTAAAAAAGCATATAAGCAACTTTTTGAATCGGGACAGCCACTCAATGAGAGTGCCGAACAACTTTTACAAAGTAGTCAAAATCAATATGTGCAACAATTAGCTAAATTTATAATAGAAACTAAAAGAGGGATACCTTTTACGAGGAAATAGGAATGAAGAAAAACAAAATAATATGTGACTTTTGTGGAATACAAGATTCAGAAGAAAATCCAGTCATTGCAGGAGATCATGCAAGTATTTGTCAAACTTGTGCCAAATCTGCGTATGAGATTATCCAAAATCATAAAGCCACAAACAGTCAAAATGAGACAACAGAGCAAAAAGTTCATAAAATATTAACACCAAAAGAGTTAAAAGAGATATTAGATCAATATGTTATTGGACAAGAGAAAGCAAAAAAAGTATTAAGTGTAGCGGTATACAATCACTACAAAAGAATCTTTATGCAAGAGATGAGTGAGGATGTTACAGAACTTACGAAGTCAAATGTATTGCTAATAGGTCCAACAGGAAGTGGAAAAACGCTTTTAGCACAAACCATTGCAAAATATTTAGATGTGCCACTAGCCATTGCAGATGCCACGAGCTTAACAGAAGCTGGATATGTAGGGGATGATGTAGAAAATGTAGTTACAAGACTTATTCAAGCAGCTGATGGGGATATAAAAAGAGCAGAGCAAGGGATCATCTTTATCGATGAGATTGATAAAATTGCTAGAATGTCTGAAAATAGAAGTATCACTAGAGATGTAAGTGGCGAGGGGGTACAGCAAGCATTATTAAAAATTGTAGAGGGGAGTTTAGTGAATGTTCCTCCAAAAGGGGGAAGAAAACATCCAGGGCAAGATGCTCTACAACTTGATACTACAAATGTATTGTTTATTTGTGGGGGAGCTTTGATGGTATGAAAGATATTATCAGCAAAAGAAAGGGTGGAAATATCTTAGGCTTTAACCAAGATAAAAAAACGAAAAAAGAAAAAGATGCAGTTATGGAGATGGTAGAACCAGATGACTTGGTAAAGTATGGACTTATCCCTGAGCTTATAGGGAGACTTCATATGACAGCAGTATTGCAAGAGATTGATGAAGATACAATGGTACACATCTTAAAAGAGCCTAAAAACTCACTGATAAAACAGTACTCAAAACTGTTTAAAATGGATGATGTTGAGTTGAAATTTGATGATGACTCACTCAAAGAGATTGCAAAAGCGGCGATTGAGCGAAAAACAGGTGCAAGGGGTTTACGCTCTATCTTAGAAGAGATAATGTTGGATATAATGTATGACCTTCCTGAATATAAAGGAAAAACAGTTACAATTACAAAAAATGTAATTAATAAAACAGAGCTTCCCAAAGTAGCATAATAAAGGACTTTAAAAAATGATTTTTGATAAATTAATTGGTTGGTTTTCTAATGATATGGCGATTGACTTAGGTACTGCAAATACCTTAGTTTCAGTAAAAGGAAAAGGGATAATTATCAATGAACCTTCAGTTGTAGCAGTACAGCATGATAGATATGGTAGAGATAGAATATTGGCTGTTGGAAAAGAAGCAAAACAGATGATAGGGAAAACCCCTATGAATATTCAAGCAGTTCGTCCTATGAAAGATGGGGTTATAGCAGATTTTGAGATGACTGAACGGATGATTCGGTATTTTATAGAAAAAGCCCATAAACGAAAATCGTTTTTACGACCGCGAATTATTATTTGTATCCCTCATGGAATTACTCAAGTGGAGCGAAAAGCGGTAAAAGAATCAGCTTTAAGTGCAGGGGCTAGAGAGGTATTTTTGGTTGAAGAGCCTATGGCTGCTGCTATTGGAGCGGGGATTCCTGTAAGCTCTCCTGATGGATATGTGGTGGTTGATATTGGTGGAGGTACCACAGAGATTGGGGTTACTTCACTTGGTGGACTCGTTTTGTCTAAGTCTATTAAAGTAGCAGGAGATAGATTTGATAAGGCGATTGTAGATTATGTACGACAAAACTTCAACCTTTATATAGGGGAGCGAACAGCAGAGAATATAAAACTAGAAATAGGGACAGCTGTGAAGCAACCAAAAGATCTAAGTATCAAAGTAAAAGGGAGAGATAGCTCAGGGCTTCTTACTACTATTGATCTTACAAGTGAAGGGGTAAGAGGAGCACTTCATGAGCCACTCAAAGAGGTTTCCCTTGCCGTTCGTCAAGTTTTAGAGGAGATGCCACCAGATTTAGCAGGAGATGTTGTTGATAATGGGGTAGTTTTAACTGGAGGTGGAGCACTCATTCGAGGTTTAGATAAATATTTATCAAACGATATCAAGCTTCCTGTTCGTGTTGCTGATGAGCCATTACTAGCTGTAGCGTATGGTACAAGCAAAACACTTGATGAGGATTCTTTACTAAAACTTATTTCGAATGAATAAAAAGTTTTTACTCTTCCTCGTAGCTATTGGTATAGCTTCGTTGTATCTTATTGGCTTTGAAAAAGTTATCTATAAAGAACTTTTATCTTTGCGATCTTCAGTACAAAGCTTTTATCTCAATAGCTTTGTATATGTAGGGGAGGTTGTAAGTAAATATTTTAATCAACTCAATCATATAGAAAAACTCACTCAAGAGAATAAAGAAAATGAAACTTATAGAATTTTATATGAACAAACACAAAAAGAGCTTCAAAAATTTGAACATATTGAAAAAGTTCAAACCTTAGACAAAGAAGATTTTGAAAAAGTTTCGGTACTTTCTTACTTACAATTTAACGATCTTTCTAAAATAATTTTAGATTATGATAGCGTAATAGCTCAAGAAAATATCAAAGCCCTTGTAACTTATGAAGGGTATAGTGCAGGGATTGTATTGCAACAACAAAATAAACCAGTAGCACTTTTAAACAACAACCCAAAATGTAACTATACCGTATTTATAGGGGAGCAGAAAAATCCAGGGATCACCTCAGGGATGGACCAAAAAGGGCAACTTTTGATTAAGTATGTTCCAATATGGGAAGATGTGTTTATAGGTGATGAGGTGATAACGAGTAGTTTGGACAACATTTTTCCATATGGCATAAAAGTTGGAAAAGTGGTTGATTTTGAGATAAAAGACAATATGCAACTTGTTTTTGTGAAGCCTTATGCAAAAGCTCTGTCATATGAAGAATTTTTCATTTATAAAAAAGAGGATATTAATTCTACCCAAGAACTAAAAGAGACTAATAACTTGCTAAAATAGAATCAACTTTTTCCCAACTGAGCTCTTTTTGCTCTTTTTTATTGATAATATTATCAATATATCGTGCAAAAAGATCAGTTTCTATATTGACCTTTGAACCTATAAAATAATTTTGAAATAGGGTGTTTTGCATTGTGTGGGGGATAATTGTCAAACGAAAACTCTCAGTGTATACTTCATTAACTGTTAAGCTCACACCATCTATAGTAATCGAGCCTTTATTTATAACATAAGCGATATATTTTTTTGGAATGGAGATAAAAAAATCAGTAGAGTTTCCATTGTTGATAATATTGGTAATAGTTCCTAGGCAATCTACATGCCCTTGAACAATATGCCCCTCAAATCGATCACCCATCATCATGGCAGGTTCTATATGCACTTGCTCTTTATAATTTTCCATCGCTAAAATATTTTGAGATTCAGGGGAGAGCTCAACACTGAACCCATCATTAAAAATCTCTATTGCTGTTAAGCACGCCCCATTAATAGCGATACTATCTCCAATCTTTGGGATATACTTTGATTGAATTCTTAAAATACTATTATTAAAGGCAATTACTGTTGCCATCTCTCTTATTAATCCTGTAAACATAAACAGAATTATACCACAATAGTTATATAATACACTATGATTAAAATTATTCTTCTTGCTATTTTTTTATTTTTTACAGGATGTTCTTCCAAAACTCCACTTGATTCAAAGAGTTCTGTGGTGCTATTTAAAACGCCTCAGTTGAAGTTTTATGACAAAGGTTTTATCAACTATTTCGATGATCATATCCATTTGCAGGTTTTTACTGTGGGCAGTGTAGTGCTTGATCTAAAAATATATCAACAAAAGATTTGTCAAAGCACTTTTGAGTGTATCTCTGGAAGTGAGTTTAATAAACAATATCTGCATAGTTCATATAAAGAGGATTTTTTGTATAATCTTTTCTCACAAAAAAATATAGAGCATAAAGATAGACAAAATGGTATTTTAATAAAAGTAAAATAGAGGAAACTATTTATATTATATTGTTCAAACGGCTTCACTCTTGGGTACCCCAAAAATTTAAAAAATTTTTGACCCTTAGGTTGCAGAGGTTCTTTCAATATAATATAAATATTTTTACAGAAAATGGAAAGGAATATAATATGAAGAAGTTTGTAGGGGCGCATGTAAGTACAAGTGGAGGGGTGCAGAATGCCCCTTTAAATGCTATGAAAATAGAGGCAAAGGCTTTTGCTTTGTTTACAAAGAATCAAAAAAGATGGACAGCAAAGCCTTTTGATACAAAAACACTAGATGCGTGGTTTAAAAACTTAGAGGAGAGTGGAATATTACCAAAACATATTTTACCTCATGATAGTTATTTGATTAATCTTGGAAATCCAGATGAAGAAAAGCTTGAAAAAAGTCGTGAAGCGTTTATTGATGAGCTAGAGCGATGTGATATCCTTGGACTTGATAGGCTGAATTTTCACCCTGGAAGCCATTTACAAAAGTTTGGGAAAACGGGATCCTGAATACAATGAAAAGATCTATTATGCAGAGTTAGAGTGTCTTGAGGTGATTGCTGAATCTATAAATATTGCACTTGATCGTACAAAAAATGTAAAAGCAGTGATTGAAAACACGGCAGGTCAAGGGACAAACTTAGGATACAAGTTTGAACATCTTGAGTATATTATTGATAAAATTGAAGATAAAAGTAGAGTGGGGGTGTGTATAGATACTTGCCATATGTTTACTGCTGGATATGATATACGAACAAAAGAAGCGTATGATAAAACATGGGAAGAGTTTGATAAAGTAGTTGGAAGAGAGTTTTTAATGGGGATGCATATCAATGACTCTAAGCCACCTTTAGGAAGTAGAGTAGATAGACATCACTCATTAGGTGAGGGCGAGATTGGCTGGGACGCTTTTAAGTTTATTATGAATGATCCACGAATGGATGATATCCCACTTGTACTTGAAACGATTGATGAATCGATTTGGGCTGATGAGATTAAAGCTATGTATAAATTAGAAGCTTAGTAAAAAAGTTATTAACTTTTTTATTAAGCGTAACTTCCAAGTGAAAGAAGTCTTTCATATCGCTTTTCAAGTCGTTCATTTGTTGAGAGTTGTTTTAGCTCCTCAACATTTTGAATAAAATAATCCCCTAATGCTTTGATTGCTCCCTCTTTGTCTCTATGAGCTCCTATTAAAGGTTCATTGATAATATCATCTATAAGATCATATTTTTTAAGATCTGTTGATGTTATTTTAAGGGCATTTGTAGCAGTTTCAACCATCGCTTGATCTTTCCAAAGGATACTAGCACACCCTTCAGGGGAGATGACAGAGTAGACACTATATCGCATCATAGCAAGTCTATCTCCAATAGAGATTGCAAGTGCTCCACCACTTCCACCTTCTCCTATAACTACAGAGATAATGATATTTTTCATATTGCTTAGTTCAAAAAGGTTTCGTGCGATCGCTTCACTTTGACTTCTCTCCTCAGCTCCAATTCCTGGATAGGCACCTGGAGTATCTACTAAAAATAAAATAGGAAGATCAAACTTTTCCGCAAGTTTTGCAGCTCGAAGGGCTTTTCTATATCCTTCAGGGTTTGGCATACCAAAATTTCTTTTGATCTTGTTTTTAACCCCTCGACCTTTTTGCTCCCCTATAACTACACACTTTTTATCACCAATATACCCTAAATAACAAATAATAGCTTGATCATCAGCAAGGTGTCTATCACCGTGAATCTCATAGGCATTTGTCATAAGCCCTTTGATATAATCAAGTGCATAGGGTCTATCAATATGTCGTGCAAGTTTGAGTTTTTGGAAATCGGTCAAATTTCCATAAGTTTTTTCAACCTCTTGTTCTAATTTTTTCTCTAAGATAGAAACAGCATACTCATCTGCTTTTGTTTTAGCTACGATAATATCTTCTTCGATCTTTTTCAAACTCTGTTCAAAGTCTAAGTATGTAGCCATAATTTTTACCTACTTTTCAAATTTTTTTAATATTAAAACACCATTTGTGCCACCAAAACCAAAAGAGTTGCTCATCACAGTATTAAGAGTTGCCGCTCTCGCAGTATTTGGAACATAGTCCAAATCACACTCTTCATCTTTCTCAAACTGATTGATCGTTGGAGGGATGATACCTTCTTGCATAGCTTTAAGTGAGATGATCGCTTCTAAAGTTCCAGCAGCTCCTAAGCAATGTCCCGTTTGACCTTTTGTTGAACTCACTGGTGGACAATCTTGCTTTCCAGCAAAAAGCTCTTTAAGTGCCCCCGTTTCATTTTTATCATTGATAGGGGTACTTGTACCATGAGCATTGACATAGTCAATATGTAAATCTTCCCCACCAATTCGCTGAGCCATCTCATACGCAGCTTGCATCGCTCGAAGTGGTCCATCTTGAGTTGGGGTGGTGATATGGTTTGCATCACCACTTTCCCCAAAACCAATCACTTCAGCATATATTTTTGCCCCTCTTTTTTGGGCCGATTCTAAAGTCTCAAGGACAAGAGCTCCTGAACCCTCACCCATTACAAAACCATCTCGACCTTTATCAAAAGGTCTTGATGCAGTTTTTGGATCATCATTTCTTGTACTTAATGCTTTCATCGAAGCAAATCCACCAACACCCGCACCACAAATAGCAGCTTCAGCACCAACGACTAACATTTGATCTGCATTCCCTAGCATCAAAACTTTTGCAGCATCAGCAATTGCATGAGTTCCTGCTGCACACGCTGTTACAACTGAGAGGTTTGGACCTTTGAGATTGTGTTGGATAGTGATAAAACCACCAAGCATATTTACAAGTGCAGATGGGATAAAAAATGGAGAGATTTTTCCTGGGCCTCTAGTACCACAAATGATTGAATTCTTTTCAATATTGGTAAGTCCACCAATTCCCGCTGCAGATACTATACCAAATCTATTGGCAATAGAGTCATCTACTTTATTGTCCGTGACAATATTTGCATCACTCATCGCCTCTTGTGCTGCATGAATACCTAGATGGATAAATCTATCTGCTTTTTTTGCCTCTTTTTTCCCTAATATTGCATTTTGATCAAAGTTTTTTACCTCTGCTGCAATCTGTACTGAAAAATTAGAAGCATCAAATAAAGTGATTTTATCAACTCCTGTTTGGCCTTGCTTGATAGCTTCAAAAGATTCATTTACATTGTGTCCTAGTGCATTTATCATCCCAAGTCCAGTTATTACAACTCTTTGCATCTACTTGTTTCTCCATTTTTTAGTGTGTATTTTAAGCTAAATAGAATTTAATCTTTTAAACTCTATTTAACCTATAAAAAAAGTACAAGTATTTTACATGAAAATACTCGTACTTTATGAAAGCTAAGTTTTATTTGTGATCTTCAATATATTTGATTGCATCACCAACAGTTAAGATTTTTTCCGCATCTTCATCTGGAATTTCAATATCAAACTCTTCTTCAAGTGCCATAACAAGCTCAACTACATCTAAAGAGTCTGCACCTAGATCCTCTATAAATCTTGATTCTTCTTTGATCTCATCCGCGTTACAATCTAACTGCTCAACTACAACTTCTTTTACTTTTTCTAACATTAAAAGTTCCTTTACTTAAAATTTCGTTTAATTATAACATAACTAGTTTAAAAAAAATCTTTTTTTTCTATTTATTTTTTATACATACAATCCGCCGTTTACTTTTAGTATCTCTCCTGTGATATAACTTGAGTGATCACTTAAGAGAAATGCAACTGCATCGGCAACCTCTTTTGCTTCCCCAAATCGGCTAAGAGGGATATTTTTTTCATAGGTTTCTTTTACTTCTGGTTTAAGCTCATCGGTCATATCAGTTCGTATAAATCCTGGTGTTACTGCATTGAACCTTATAGCTCTAGCAGACCCCTCTTTTGCAAAAGCTTTTGTCATCGTATTGACTCCACCTTTTGAAGCACTGTAGTTCGTTTGTCCAGGATTTCCCATCTCTCCAACGATTGAGGAGATATTAACGACCGCTCCAAACTTTTTCTTTGACATGATTTTAAGAGCATCTCTACACCCTATAAATGTTGATTTTAAATTTGCATCGATCACATCATCAAAATCTTGCACTGACATACGAAGAGCCAATTTATCTTTGGTAATCCCTGCATTGTTGACAAGATAATCACATTTTCCATCACTATCAACAATTGTTTTGATCATATCAGCCCAATCGGCTTCTACTGAAACATCCCCTTTTATAACTGCTGCAACTCCTCCAGCATTTTCAATCTGTTCTTTTACTGCATCTGCAAGTTCTGGTTTGCTTCGATAATTGATCCAAACTTTTAAGCCATATTGAGCCAATACTTTTGCAATCTCAGCACCTATCCCTTTGCTAGCTCCAGTTACTAATACATTTGATCCACTAAATTTCATATACTATCCTCTTGTTTAATATTAAAATTGAGTCATTTTATCTTTTTTTTTATAAAAATTAAGAGTTGTGATGGAATGTGTATGTAAAAGTAGTTCCATCTCCAACTTTGGACTCAACTTTGATATCGATACCATTTTGATCACAAATCCTTTTAACGATGCTAAGACCTATCCCAAAACCTCCACTTATTTTATCTCCTCTATAGTAGCGATGAAAGATCTTTTGCGTATCGCGTATCCCTATTCCGTTGTCTTGAAATATGAGTAGAGTTTGAGTAGGGTTCACTCTTTTGAGGTGTACTTTGATACTCGATTGATCTTTAGAGTACTTCATAGCATTGGAAAGGTTATTGTCAATGATTCTATAAAGGGCGATATCATTAAAATAAAGAGCGATATCTTTTTCAATATGGGTTTGAAACTCTATATTTTTTGCAATCGCTAGATCGGAAAAAAATTCAACCCTTTTTTCTAAAAATGTTGAAAAGTCTATCTGTTTTTTATCATTTTTCACACTATGTCGTTGCATATAGTATTCAAGGTCCTCATATACTATGGTCATATTTTTTAAAGCGGATTTTATTCTTATAAGATGTTTATTGTCTTGAAGTTTCATCTGAAGCATATCAATATTGATCCTTGCAACCCCAATAGGAGTTTTAAGCTCATGCATCGCATCTTTTAAAAAATTATCAAGATAAAGATTGAGTTTTTTATAAGGCTCAATACTTTGTCGTATAGTAATAAATGAGGAAAGAAAGATCAAACAAGTAACTGTAATAAGTAAGATCAATACATTATAGATCACTTCAGAGTGATTGATCTTTTTGCTAGTAATAATATACTTTGCCCCTAAAATATTATTTTGAAGATATTGTTTGTGATAAATCTTTTGAGAGTCTTGAAAAAACTCTGTGGAGAAAAAAGGAGGGGCTACAGAATCAAAAAGGGAAAATATCACTTTGTCATTATGATCATAAATTGCTGACTTGTAGATATTGGAGCGTGGGTAGTAAAAAGTTTCACTATTTTCATACGCGGCACTATCTATTTTTGAAACAACCAATGAGCTATAGTTTTTTAAAGAGATTTTATCTTGAATATTTTGATTTTCAATAGTTGCATCGATATAAAAATAGATGGGGATAAAGGCAATACACAATGTGATAAAACCTTGGATTATACTATATTTTATATCACTTTTTTGCAGTATCAATTTTGTATCCTACAAATCTTTTGGTTTTGATAAAATGTTCATCGGTTTTATTTCGTATCCTTTTGATACACATTCGTATATCCGCATAGGAGATCTCTTTGTGGCACCAGATTATCTCATGGAGTGTTTCTATGGAAAGATAAGTGCCTCTATTTTGAATAAGCAAAGAGACCACCTCTTGCTCTTTTTGGGTGAGCTCAATGATATCTTGCTCTTTTTTGAGCTGTTCAGAAGTGATATTGAAACTATAAGAATCATCTAAAGTGATGGTATCTTCATCACTTTGAAAACACCCCATTTTAATAATCTGCTCTATTCGGTATTTCAGCTCAATAAGATCAAAAGGCTTTCGTAAATAGTCGTTGCAACCTAGTTCATATCCTTTGCTTAAACTAGTGATGTCTGTAAGGGAAGTAAGTATAATCACAGGGGTTTTGAGTCCCTCTTGCCGTATGGTCTGAACAAGCTCAAAGCCATCCATTCCAGGGACTCGAATATCAAGCAACAAAAGATCGTATCCTTTTTCAAAGACCGCATCTAGTGCTTCATCTCCATTTTCAAAGTCATCTACTTCAAAACCAATCTCCACTAGAAACTCTTTTATAGAGATTTTATATAAGTAGTCATCTTCAAGGAGTAAAATTTTCATCAGTTTTCCTACTTTATTTGAATATTTTTGTTGCTATTATCTGGGATAATTTCCCCTAGATATTCATATTTTGGAAGATAATTGAGCTGTGGGGTATCTTTTGGAAACATCGCCACAATATATCCAACAGTGTTTCCCTCTATTGCACCCAAAGGTACAAGGGTAATGATACTCCCCTCTATTTCATGATAAAACTCTTTTTGGTTTAAAAAAGAAGGGTTGTGGGAGAGTATATCATATAACCCTTGATCATACTTTTTTTCTATTACGACAAATTGGTGAAGTTTTGCATTGTTTGCGTGGTATTTTGCTATAGATAAATACTGTCCATCCAAAAGGGGGATCATTTTGATACCCATAAGGGCAAGATTTTTTTTCAACGAAGTATAATCACTAATCACCTCAATGGAGCCAATATATTCATTGGATTGATTGAAAATAGGGGCTATTGCTTTGATGTTGAGCCGTTTTCCAAGTTCATTAGAAACAAAAGGCTTTTTCGTTTCCTTTACTTTGACCAATCCTTGTCGAAAGCCTCCTAGCTCTAGGCCTGTATCTTGATCCTCCCAGCTTCTTACAAATACCTTTAAATCTTTTGTGTGAACCTGTATCTGAATATTTGTTTGTTTTGTATAGTGTGACAAAAGTTCTATAAGAGAATTTAACTCTTGCTGTAAAAGTTTTCGTTTCTCTTGTTGTAATAGAAAGATGATATTTTGATTTTTTGAAAAGAGTAAAGCTAAGGAAAGAGCGTGCTTTTTTTGATTGTCTATCTCTTGGGAGATGATCTCTACATTTTTTGAAACCAATGCTTCTATTTTGTCTTGAGCAACAATATCATTATATTTTTTAAAAAAGAAAAGCAGTGTGGTAAGGATCAATAAGAATAAAAAGATAAAGCTTTTGTAGGTTTTTTTCATAGATGAAGTGTATCAAAAATAAGATGGGAATATCCTTTGAATATTCCCATTTTTACTTATTTTATGATATTTCCGTATGGTCCAAATTTATGCTCAATGCTTTCTATATTTGGTCTATAAACATCAGGAGCTTTTACTCTGTTGTCAGGAAAGTCTGAACTTCGATTGATCTTTTCTGGTCTGTAGTGGCTATCTTGATTCATATAAGCAGCTACATTGTATGACTCTTCATCAGTTAAGATTGGGTTTTCTTTGGTCGCACCTAAAGGCATATTGCTTTTGATAAAATCAGCTGCTTTTAAGATACGATACATACCCGCACCTTTGTTGTAAGTGTCATCTGTACCCCAAAGTGCTGGATAAAGGTACCCTTGAGCTTTCCCTTCATTTTTGATCCCTTCCCCATTTACTCCGTGGCAAGCGGCACAGTGCATCTCATACACAGCTTTTCCTTTGACGGGATCAGCCGCTTGTTGTTTGACCATTTTTCGATCTACTTTTGCAAGTCGTCTCCCTTGTATTTTAGAAGCTCCACCTACTGGAATCCCTTGACTAAGCCAATGGATATAAGCTTTCATCGCTTGCATCTCTTTGCTTTCCGCTGGAAGAGGATATCCGTTCATACTTCTTTGCATACATCCATTGATTCTTGCTGTTAAAGTTCCCAGTCCATTTTCTCTTGGTCGATATTGTGGAAATTCCCCGTAAGTTCCTACAAATGGGGCAGAGTATTTTTTTGTACCTGCATCAAGATGACAGTTTTGACATTGTTTATTGTTCCCTGCAAATCGCATTTTAGGATCATCAACTTCAGGTCCTATATATTGTGAAGTGTTCACAATAAGCTCTCTACCATACTTTACCATCTCTCCATATTTATTATCTGGGATATCTTTAACATCTGGGACAGTGTATTCTATCTTCTCCACTTGAAAACCACGATCGCTTCTTTTTTGAAGCTCTTTTGGTTCAAAAGCAAATGATGTACTTGTGCAAAGTGCAACAATACCTGTAAGTGCTATAATTCGTTTCATACTATTCTCCTTGGGCGTATAATTAAAAGAATAGTATCAGACCAATGTAACTTGAAAATAACAAATAAAAAATCTAGTCTCTGTATCTTTTGGTAATATCGCTATAGTTTTCGATTCTTCTATCTCTTAAAAAAGGCCACCATCTTCGTACGGTTTCTCCTTTTTGAAGATCAATATCTATATAAATGATCTGTTCATTTTGATGGTTGGCATGGGCTAAAAACTCCCCTTGTGGACCAAAAGCAAAAGAGTTGCCCCAAAATTTTGTCCCTTTTAAAACCCCACTATCATCGCTTTCAAATCCTACACGATTCACTGCAACTACAGGTAAGCCATTGGCTACGGCATGACCCCTTTGTACTGCTATCCACGCGTCAAGTTGCCGTTGTTTTTCATCTTCAGCATCATCTTCAAACCACCCAATAGCAGTAGGATAGATAAGTATTTGGGCCCCTTTAAGTGCCATAAGTCTTGCAGCTTCTGGGTACCATTGATCCCAACAGACTAAAACTCCTAGTTTTCCTACGCTTGTATCAATTGGCTCAAAACCCAAATCTCCAGGGGTAAAATAAAACTTTTCATAAAAACCTGGATCATCAGGGATATGCATTTTTCTATATTTTCCTGCAATAGAACCATCATTTTCAAAAACTACTGCGGTATTATGATACAAACCTGCAGCTCTTTTTTCAAAAAGTGATGTAACTAAAACCACCCCATTTTTTTTAGCAACAGAAGACCAAAATTGTAGATCCTCTTCCCATGAATTTGCTAGATCAAAAACCTCTACACTCTCATTTTGGCAGAAATAGTGGGTTTGGTGAAGTTCTTGGAGGATCACAAGCTTAGCATCTTGTTGTGCAGCTTGTTGGATCATCGAAACGGTTTGTTGAATGGTGGCATCTTTGGTGCCATAATATTTTTGTTGTATTAATGCTGTTTTCATAAAAAGTATTTTACCATAATTCACATTATTTTGTTTAACCACTAGCTAAAAATAATTTGGCTATAATCCAAAAAAATTATATATTTAAGGTAAATAAATATGTCACAACAAACACCATTAGAGATTGCACTTGCACACTCTATGACTGAAGAAGAGTATCACAATACAGTGAAAATTTTAGGGCGAGAGCCTAATTATACAGAGATAGGGATCATCTCTGCTATGTGGTCAGAACACTGTTCTTACAAATCAAGTAAAAAATATTTAAGCGGTTTTCCTACAAAGGCTCCATGGGTAATCCAAGGGCCTGGGGAAAATGCAGGGGTTATCGATATAGGTGGTGGATATGCTGCTGTATTTAAGATGGAATCACACAACCACCCAAGTTTTATAGAGCCATATCAAGGGGCTGCTACTGGTGTTGGTGGTATTATGAGAGATGTTTTTACAATGGGGGCAAGACCTGTAGCTTCACTCAATCTTATCCAATTTGCTTCAATAGATGGAGAGAGTGAAACAGCTAAAAAGCACCGTTATTTACTTCGAGGAGTGGTTGAGGGTATTGGTGGCTATGGAAACTGTATGGGG
>JAGYNS010000269.1 GCA_018399655.1 Campylobacterales bacterium | reverse complement strand
TTTGTGTCTGTTGCTGTTACATTTAAATCTTCATCAACTCCAATTCTGAAAGTTACCACATCATCACGTTTAGTAAATTTTTCATCATAAATCTTACAAAAAATCAAGTAATGAGTGCTAGTGGAGAGCTTGATGGTGCAGGGATCCCATATATAGTTGTAGGAAGTGGGAATAACCTTACTTTAAAAACAAGTAAAGAGAATGTCAACAAAGCGAAGCTCAAACTTGTCACAAGTGATGCATCTATCTCTCAACACTCTGGTTGGGAGATTTTTGATCAAAGTTCACTAGGTACCACAAACTTTGAAAATAAAGTAAAGTATTTGCGAGCTTTAGAAGGTGAGATGGCACGATCGCTAGAAACACTTTCTGGAGTTTTGACAGCATCGGTCAAGATTGCAATTCCAAAAGAGACAGTATTTACCCAAAGAAAAGTACCACCATCAGCTTCTGCTGTATTGACATTGCGTGAAGGGACATCACTTTCGCAAAGACAAATTCAAGGGGTAAAAAACTTTATTGCCTCAGCAATCCCTGAGTTGCACCCAGATAATATCAAACTGATCAATCAAAATGGTACGCTCTTAGAAAACTCCCAAGAGGATTTAGACAATATAAAATATATCCAGCATGAAAAATACCGAACAAAACTGGAAGATGGGTATGAGCAAAAGATAAAAGAGCTACTTATTCCAATATTGGGAGAAGATAGGATGTCAGCTCAAGTTTCAGTTGAGCTTGATTTTACAAAGCAAGAGATTTTTCAAGAGATATTTGAGCCAGAAGGAACCATAAGAAGCCAACAGTCAACAGAAGTAGCAAGTAATTCCAATTCAGAAGAGCCACTACAAGGTGGAGTTCCAGGTGCTCAAAGTAATATAGAAAATCCAGATGAGCAAAATAATGCAAAGACAACCCAATCTTCTGCTGAAGAGACAAAAAATGTAACGAACTATGAGATTACGAAAAAAGTGATCAACCAAACAGATAGAGGGTATGCTATTGTCTCCAATTTAACAGCAGCGGTTACTTTTGACTCTACCGTTCTAGAAGGTGTGGAGGATAAAGAGGGGTATCTTAATGATCTAACAGCCATTGTTCAAGAAGGGATTGGATACAAAGAGCAAAGAGGAGACAAAGTAACGGTTCGAACATTTAAGTTTCTAACAAGAGAAGAGGCCCAAGATCCAACAGGAGCTCAAGAAGCTTCTGTTGGATTTACAAGTGCAACCAATGCACTCAAAGAGTATCAAGAGTATATTCAGTATCTTATCGCACTTATTTTACTATTTGTATTTTATAGAAAATTTATTGCAAACAATGACATTGCCCTTATAGGTGAGGGTGGAGCTACCAAAGATGGAGTTGCAGCATTAGACGATGACTTTGATTATAATGAGTTTGATGGAAAAAATGAAAGATCAAAACTCAAAGCAAAAATAAAAAGTGATATTTTAAATAATCTTGATGGACTCAATGAAGAGGAAGCTGCAAAATATGAGGTGCTTATAGAACAAATAGATAAAGCAGTGACAGATAACCCTGAAGATATAGCAAAAATGATACGAATGCTCTTACAAGAGGGTGATTCGAAGTTTAGATCATAGGAGATTAAGATGGCAGCATCAAATTTAGAACTTATCGAAGGTATGCCTATGATTGAAAAGATTGCACATTTTTGTGTACTCATAGGTGAAGAAGCTACTGTAAAGATATTTCAAAACTTACCAACAGAGATGGTGGAAGACCTCTCTATCCAAATTAGTCAAATTCGCTCAGTAGACAAAGCGGTTTCGTTAGCTATTTTAGAAGAGTTTCATCTTTTTATAAAATCAAGCTCTTATATAAGCTCAGGTGGATATGAGTATGCAAAAGATGTTTTATACAAATCTTTAGGAAAAGCAGAAGCGGATAAGGTTTTAGCAAAATTAGCAAGAATGCAAGAGGCAAAACAATCATTTGCCTATCTTGACAATATAGATCCAAAGCAACTTG
>JAGYNS010000268.1 GCA_018399655.1 Campylobacterales bacterium | reverse complement strand
CTAGAATCTATAAATAAACTAGGAAAATCTCTAGCAAATAGTGCAAAAACAAATCTATCAAATGGAGAAAAACTTAAAACAAACTCAAGTACTATGACAGAATCGGTTAACAACCTAGCAAATAAAGCAAACCAACAAGCAGCATCACTAGAAGAGACCGCAGCAGCAGTTGAGCAGATTACAAGTATCACTAGAAACAATGCAAGTAATGCCGCACAGATGTCAAAACTAGGAATTGAAGTACAAGGTGAAGTACAAAGTGGTATGAAACTAGCAAGTGATACTTCACAAGCGATGGATGAGATCAATACCCAAGTAACCTCTATACATGAAGCTATAGATGTGATAGATCAAATAGCATTTCAAACAAATATACTCTCTCTTAATGCAGCTGTTGAAGCTGCTACAGCAGGGGAAGCTGGAAAAGGTTTTGCCGTAGTTGCCCAAGAAGTAAGAAACCTAGCAAGTAGATCAGCAGAAGCTGCTAGTGAGATTAAAAAACTTGTAGAAAATGCTACCGCAAAAGCAAATGATGGGAAAAATATCTCAGATGATATGAGTAAAGGGTATGAACGACTGAGTGAACGATTTGAACAAACAGTATCACTTATAGAAGATGTATCAAGTGCCTCAAAAGAGCAGATGCAAGGTATTGAACAAATCAATGATGCTGTAGCTATGCTTGATCGTGTAACTCAAGAAAATGCTCATGAAGCAAGTCAAGTAGCAAACATAGCCAATGATGTAAGCACTATGGCAAATGAACTTGTGTCAGATGCAAAAACCAAAAAGTTTTAGGCTGATAGAAAAATGGTACAAGATAAAGAACTATTACAATACCTTCCACAGTTTTTAGAGCAAACAAAAAATGGGGTAGTAGTCACAGATCCAAACAAAGCAAACAATCCAATAGTATATGTGAATCAATCAAGCTGTAATATCTTTGAATATGAAAAAGAGGACTTTTTAGGAAAAAACTGTAAGTTTTTACAAAATGAACTAACCAACCAAGCAGAGGTAAGAAAAATAGCTCAAGCGGTTCAAAATCAAAAACCTATCTTTGTGACTATTAAAAACTTTACAAAAAGTGGAAAACTGATCTACAATAACTTAAGTATCTCCCCTATTTATGATGAGAATGGGAAGCTGAAATATTTTTTGGGGATACAAAGAGATGCTACAAAAGAGAATCTTTTACAACTAAAAAATCAAAAGCTTGTCCAAAAAGAGATAGATAATACAAAGTTCAATACCATAGGGAGACTTTCAGGGGGATTAAGTCATGAGCTCAATACTCCCCTTACAGTGATCAATGGTACTTTGGAGATGATGGAGTTTACCCTTGAAGAGATTACCAATGAAAATACAAAAAATCATCTTCAAAATGATATAGAAACCTTAAAACAAGAGTTTAGAAGATTTGGAAATATTATTGAATCTTTGCGAGAGGTAGCAGATACCCATATCTTTCAAAGGAAAAAAATAAATCTTTATCGCACCTTGATATTCTCTTTGCGATTAGCTTCATATAAAATAGGCTTAAGTGCAAAAGTGATACTTTTAGATGAGCCTTTTGATATGGAACTTGATAGAGATAACGAGGTTTTTGAGATTTTTGCAGATCCAAATAGATTAGAGCAGTTGTGGCTTATACTCATAGAAAATGCTTTAGATCAATTTGCCAAAAAAGGAACCCCAAAACAAAACAATACAATCAAAATATCTATCTTTCAAAATCCTCAATATATAGAGGTGTTCTTTGAAGATAATGGTGGAGGGTTTGAGCCAGAGGTTTTAGCAAATATCTTTACCCCTTTTAATACAACAACAGAGCATAAAGGATTGGGTATAGGACTTATTGTTGCAAGACAAATAGTTGAAAAACACGATTTTGATATTATTGTTTCCAATAGTGATCAAGGGGCAATTGTCAGAATAATTATACCATTAAAAAAGGATTGACAAAATGGAAAAAGAAACAGTACTTGATAATAATGCATTTTTA
>JAGYNS010000267.1 GCA_018399655.1 Campylobacterales bacterium | reverse complement strand
GATCAAGAGGAAGCAAAACATTACAAAACAGATTTAGAACTTCGTGTGTACACATCAAATCTACTAGGGCGTAGTGATGAGTTGGTTCTTCATGGTGGTGGAAATACTTCTGTAAAGTCAAAAGTAGATGGACAAGATATCCTTTTTGTCAAAGGGAGTGGTTGGGATCTTGTCAGCATCAAAGAAGAGGGATTTGCTCCTGTGGAACTTACAATGCTTCAAGATATGGCAAAAGTTGAAGAGCTTAGTGATAGTGAAATGGTAGCAGCTCAAAGGGAAGCGATGATAGACAAATCTGCTCCAAACCCATCGGTTGAAGCGATACTTCATGCGATCATCCCTTTTAAGTTTGTCGATCATACCCATGCAGATGCGGTGGTGACTATCTCAAACAGTGTCAATGGAAAGCAAAATATCAAAAAGCTTTTTCCAAACTTTTTGATAGTGCCGTATGTGATGCCAGGGTTTATCCTAGCTCATACTATTTATGAGATGACCAAAGAGCTTGATTGGGAAAAATGTGAAGGGATTATTTTGCATAATCACGGTATTTTTACTTTTGATGATGATGCAAAAAAATCTTATGACAAGATGATAGCTGCTGTAACGACTGCTGAGAAGTTTTTAGAACAAAAAGCTCCACTAAATATTCCAAGTAGTGAGTCAAAATTTTTTGATATAGGGGCACTTGAAACGATGATGAGATTGGAAAAGGGTGGTGAGTGTGTAATGGTTATCAATCAGTCGCAAGTAGCTCTTAGCTTTGCCTCACTTAGCTCTGAAAAGCTTCAAAGAGGAGTTTTGACTCCTGAACATATCATACGGACAAAACGCCATCCACTTATTATCAAATCGGGAGAAAATATCGCTAAAAAGCTAGAGCTTTATAAATATGAGTATGAAAAATATTTTGAGCAATTTGCTACAGATGAGGTGATGCTAAACCCAGCACCAAACTATGCAGTGGTGGAAAACTTTGGAGTGATCTCATTTGGAAAAAATGAAAAAGAGGCGAATATCATCAATGACATTATTGAACACACTATGAAAGCAGTCTTGCGAGCGGATAAACTTGGTGGGTATCAATCTATTAGTTTAAAAGATAGTTTTGATATGGAGTATTGGGAGCTTGAACAAGCGAAGCTTAAAAAGTAAGCAATAAAAACAGAATATGGAAATTTTTTATTTTATAGATATTATTGGGATCATCTCATTTGCTTTGAGTGGGTTTTTAATCTCACATAAATATGATCTAGATATGTTAGGGATATCTCTTATGGCTTTTGTCACAGCTTTAGGTGGTGGGATCATTAGAGATACTATTGCTGGAAATATACCTTACGCCTTTGTAGATAGCACTTTACCTATTATTGTACTTATTACGCTGTTTGTAGCTGTAGGATTAAAACTTCATAAAAAGCAGAATATTGAACGAAAAGAGCTTTTTGTCTTAAGTGATTCTATTGGGCTGATCTCTTTTAGTATCTCAGGGGCTTTAGTAGCACTTCATGTAGATATGAACTTTTTTGGAGTGATTATTTTAGCTTTTATCACTGCCGTTGGTGGTGGGATTATTAGAGATGTTTTGATCAATCATGTCCCTTTGGTATTGACAAAAGATTTTTATGGAACAGTTTCTATTATTGTTGCTATACTGATGTATCTATTACATAGTTTTGAGGTGCTTAATATTTTTACTATATCTGGGGTATTTTTTATAGGATTGGTTTTGCGAATCTTAGCAAGGCGGTATGGCTGGACCTTGCCAAGATTGAGCTAAATTGTATAAAAACCTAATTTTAAACACTTACTTCTAATACAGAATTTATTTTACTTTTCCAGATTTTATATTCCATATTAAAAGCGTTGAGAGTTTGTTCAAAAATATCTAAATCGGATTTTTTTTCATTTTTCTTTCTTTTTTTATTAATGAGTTTTTGATAAAGATTTTCAAGTTTATTTGTAGTGTTTTCTATACTATAACTATTGGCACTTTTGATAGCTTCA
>JAGYNS010000266.1 GCA_018399655.1 Campylobacterales bacterium | reverse complement strand
ACTTTTAGGAGATAGTATGTCAAGTCAAGAAGTAGTAAAAGCTAAAATAGTAAAAGAGATAAAGCTTTCAAAAGAAGATAAAAAACTAGCAAATGAGATAAAGAACAAACTTAGAAAAACAGCTGAGACTATTGTAGAGATAGGGGAAGCTTTAAGAAGTGCCATACAGGACAAGCAAAGAGGCTTTAAAGAGCTTTTTTACAAAGAGATAGGGATAAGTGATCGTTCTGCTCAACGATATATGCAAATAGCCAACCATGTAAAGGTTATAGAGCTTAAAGAGAACAATGAGCTTGAGGGTAAAACTATGACAGATTTGCTACAACTTATCACACCTGATACTTCTAGTAAAGAGGGCAACATAGATACTAAAAAAGTAGCCAGTGGATTTTACTCAAGATATAAAGATAAACCTGATACTCTTAAAGAGATAATTAAAGAGCTTCAAGAGATGCTTAAGCATCAAGACGATAATACTTTAGACACTTTATAGATAGCCGCCAATTTGGCGGTTATCTATTTATAATTCTATTCAACAGCATAATTTATATATATAAATTTACTCTCCAATTTATTCAAACTGCACCCTCAATTTTTCTAATGCTTACTTTTAAACTACTGCATTATAAATCTTTAATAATTTCAAGATATTTTTCTAAGTCAGTTGTGTATTCAATAAACTCTTCATTGGTGAACTCAACGAGCCTTTCGTGATCTGTAGTGAATTTTCTGCCATCATTAAGCACCCAAAAACTAGTGTCTAGTTCCCAGCCAGAATAATACATTTTATACTCTGGAGCATTCAAGGTGTCCCTTATATAATATTTGCCTTTTTGTAATATATCTTCAGTTGCAATATCGGATGTGTCGATATAGTTCACCTCTTTGGGAAATTGTTTAATAAATTCTTCTATGGCTAGACCCTCAAAATGCTCATCAATGATTATATTATCATTGTCGTCAGATTTTGTATATGAAGTGATAGTAATTTCATACTTTGAAAATTGCATTAAATAGTTCATGAATTTAGTAAAATATTCATCTTCAATTTGTAATGTTTTTTGAGTTGCCATGGGCTCTTCCTGTTAAATTTTATATAAAATCAATTGTAGCTAATTACAACGCAATTTTTAATTAGAATTTTTTTGAAATGCCAAATAGAAGTGTTTAATTGACTAAATATATCTTATTAGATATAATTACACTATGCAGTGAAAGATAAACTATTACTACAATACAAACAATATTTCACCTATAAAAAAGTGGCTTGATTCGCTTGACAATGAGCCAAAGGCTGAGATATTTAAGATACTTCAAATGCTGAGTAAGTATGGAATAGATTTAGGACTTCCGTTTGTAAGACCTATTGAGAGTAAAATCTATGAAGTACGAGCAAAAGATAAGTCAGGTATTTATAGAGTGCTATATTTTGCACATACCGATAAAACATTTGTTCTTCTGCATGGTTTTATGAAAAAAACTCAAAAAACACCTAGAAAAGAGATAGATATAGCTCTTAAGAGAATTAAGGAGGTTAAAGATGGATGATTTCACACAACACTTAAACGAATCGTTAAAGGAACCACAGTTTAAAGAAGAGTTTGAACAAAAAGAGTTACGCTATAAAATTGTTGATATCTTAGTTGGTATTAGAGTTCAATATAAGTTAACACAATCAGAACTAGCAAAAAAGCTAGGAACAACCCAAACTGTTATCAGCAGAATTGAAAACGGCTCGGTAAACATAGGGATAGATTTTTTACAAAAACTAGCCAAAACATTCGATAAAAAAATCGATATAAAAGTAGCTTAAGTAGGATTTTTCCTGCCTAAGCTTACCCTTTTCACCCCAAAAATCACAATACCCACCTAAAATATCAATAAATCCACCTATTTAAGCCATCTACACCCTCAATTTCTGTATCTCCACTTTTTTTCAATCACATATCATAAACACAGCAAAGCCCCAAGAGGTTTTGAAAAATCAACCAAGCAGGAGACGCTATGTTACATAAACCAGATGAGATGAAGTTTTA
>JAGYNS010000265.1 GCA_018399655.1 Campylobacterales bacterium | reverse complement strand
AGTATAGCACAAGCTACAATAGAATGATCAAGCTTCTTCATTAAATTATTGAGTTCATTATAAAAAGAATTTCTAAACTTTGTTTCTTTTAGTCTTTCAAAGCCATTTTTATTTCTTGAGATATCTGCTGTATGTAATATGATATCTTTGGTACCAAATAACTTTATTTTAAATTCTTCTACAAGCTTATTTAAGGTACATATATATGACTCATCAAAAATAACACCTCCTAAAACAAAAATGGGATATTGTTTATCTATTTTGATAAGGTTATGGTCTCCTGATTCATCTAAAAATAGTATTTTCAATATACGCCTTTATTTTTTATATTGATAGTATAACATATCAATATAATTTTTATTTTATAGCATTTCGAATTGGCGATAAAAAGGTAAAAAAAGCTATTTTATATATTTTTGAAAATACTAAGTAGGTGGTACCACCGGTCGGACTCGAACCGACACTCTATTGCTAGAAAGGGATTTTGAATCCCTCGAGTCTACCAATTTCTCCACGGTGGCTTATTTAGAGTTGGAATTATACTTGAAGTGTTATTAAACTTTGTTTACATAAAAGCTAGTTGATCATTTTTTGTTGATTGTTTTGTAGAAGTGATCGCTCTACAAGGTAGTCTTTGTAGTATTGCTCTATCTCTTCTAGTATATGGTAGTTTTTATTTTCATCAAAAAAGTTAAAAAAACCAAATTTATCAATAATATAGTAGTCTATAGCATCGAGGATATTTTTCCCATCTTGATTAAACATCAACGATCTATTTTGAAGCCCTTGAATAAGTTTGTTTCTCTCTTCAAGTGAGTGTGATTGGGTTTGTATACTATTTAAAAGCCAGTCTCTTTTTTTGTAAAGTTCTTGCGCTTTTGTTTGTTTTTTAAGTTCTATGGCTATGGAGCTATTTTGAAATTTGTCAGCATAGTAGATAAATTTTGAATAGGTAAGATAGCCTCTTTTACTTCCTATTTTATCTTTGTCCATACTTATTTGTTCAAGGAGGTATTTGAGTTTGTCATCATTAATAGGTTCTATCCTTTTTATGATGAACTCTTTATGAAAATCTTCATTAAAATCAACCATTTGATTTACGATAAGTCTATAAAACTCTTGTTGTTTTTTAGTCATTTTGCAATACCTCTACTTCTATAACATCATCTGTTTTATGGTTTAATAAATAGCTTCCATTTTCACTATCTATTTTATACAACAAAATCTCCTCTTTGTCAAAGTCTGGATGGATCACTTTTTGCCATCCAATACCTGGGATAGTTTTCCCTTTCCAATAATAATCATCAAGCCAGTTGATCCCTTTTTCAAATTCTAACCAATCTTTTATCTTATCGCTGGTATCTTTTGCTTTTTTGAAGTCCCATTTGTATTGTTGTTTCTCTTTTACCACATTTGGCATTTTTTTCTGAAATTGTTTTGCGTTGATACACCAGTTTTCCCATACTCTTTCCCAAGATACTTTTAAGTCTCCATTTGAGATATAATGGTTTTTAAATTTGATAAATTCTGTTTGAATGTTTTCTTTTTCGATATATGGTTGTGCTACTTTTATAAGAGATTTGTCAAGTTGCATATTTTCATCAATAGTTGTTTTTATAAGATGGTTTTTGTATTTGTTGTTATTTAAAACCCATTTTTTCCAAGTAGCTTCCCAATCACTGTTAACAACGCCTTTAGACTGATAGTAAAGTTTAAAATTCTCAAATACTTCTTCAACATTGTGTACAAATTTTGACTTTGCAAACTGTTTCATCTCATAAGTTAATGTAAAATTTTGCGGTATGGTGGTTTGGGTATTTGGTGCTTTTTTTTCTGTTTTTGGTAAGCTTTTTGATGGGGTGTCATCAAGTAAGGTATCATAAGATTTTCCACAATCCATATCAAATTCACTAAAGCAAATATTGTCGTTGGATGTTTCTCGCAAAGGGACACATTGTTGCTCTTTTTTCAGTTTTATATACTCACAAAGCTCTTCGGTGATATTGTGAAGCTCTAGGCTAAGTTGAAAGTTTTCTTTTGTAAGATCAAGCTCTTTA
>JAGYNS010000264.1 GCA_018399655.1 Campylobacterales bacterium | reverse complement strand
ATTCCTGCGGGTATAAGAGCTCAACTTCTCAATACAAAAACAAATGAACTAGTACAAGATTTTGTAGTAGAACATGGCAAAAACTCTACACATATATTAAATGCGGTAAGCCCCGCATTTACATGTAGTTTTGCTTTTGCGAAATATGTAGTTAATGAAATAAATCACAATAAAGAGGAAAATGAAAATGTCAAATAAATTAGAAAATGCAAGAGTTTTAGTAATAGGTGCCGCTGGATTTATCGGTGGTTTTGTAGTAAATGAATTACTTAAAGAGCCAGTTAAAGAAGTGATTATTTATGATAACTTTACTCGTGGAAAAATGGAAAACCTTGAAGATAGTCTAAAAGATCCAAGATGCACTATCTTTCCTTATGGAGGGGATGTGCGAGAACTTGATATTTTAGATAAGGCGATGGAAGGCGTTGATTATGTATTTCACTTAGCTGCTATGTGGCTTTTGCATTGTAAAGATTTTCCAAGAACTGCTTTTGATGTAAATATCGCAGGAACTTTCAATGTTCTTGAAGCTTGTGTAAAACATAAAGTTAAAAAACTTATATACAGCTCTTCAGCTTCAGTATATGGTGATGCTGTGCAAGTTCCTATGACAGAGGAGCACCCTTTTAACAATAAAAACTTCTACGGAGCTACAAAAATAGCAGGTGAAGCAATGTGTACAGCATACAATGACAGATATGGCTTAGAAATAGTAGGTCTAAGATATATGAATGTGTATGGACCAGGGCAAGATCAACATGCAGTGTATAGTGGTGTTGTACCAATCGTTTTAAATAAAATAGACAGAAATGAAGCCCCTACGGTCAATGGTGATGGTTCTCAGGCGTATGATTTTATCTATGTAGAAGATATAGCAAGATGTAATATCGCAGCAGCAAAATCTGATGTAAAACTTGGGTATTACAATGTAGGAACAGAAATTCAAACAACTATTAGAGAACTATGTAACACTATGTTGAAGCTTAAAAATTCTGATTTAGAGATAAATTATGTTCCCTATAGTGCTGATGATGCAAGACAGTTGGTACAAAACAGGATCGGCTCAAGAGAAAAAGCGGAACAAGAGCTTGGATTTAAATACAAATACTCACTAGAAGATGGTTTAAAAGAACTTATTAGATGGAGAGAAGAAAACGGTATAAAAGGTTAATTATATGAAGATGAACATACCAATTACAAAAACAATCTTCGGTAATGAAGAGAAAGAAGCCATTGTCAAGCCACTTGAAACTGGTTGGGTTGTGCAAGGTCCAAATGTGGCAAAATTTCAAACTATGTTTGCTGAGTTTACAGGAAGTAAGTATGCCCATGCGACAAGTAATTGTACTACTGCACTTCATCTTGGGCTTGAAGCTATGGGTATCGCAAGAGGAGACAAAGTCATAGTACCTTCTTTTACTTATGTAGCTAGTGCAAATGCAGTTGAATATACAGGTGCTGAAGTAGTATTTTGTGATATTGATTTAAAAACTTTTAATATTGATGAAACAAAACTTGAAGAACTTATAAAAAGTGATAGTTCTATAAAAGCTATTATGCCAGTAAATCTTTTTGGACTTTGTGCAAATATGCCATATATCATGGAACTGGCTAAAAAATACAATCTTAAAGTTATAGAAGATAGTGCATGTGGATTTGATGGATGGATAGGAGATAAACACTCTGCTACTTTTGGTGATTGCGGATGTTTTTCTTTTCACCCTAGAAAGTCTATCTGTACTGGTGAAGGTGGTATGCTCATCACAGATAACGAAAGTATCGCAAACAAAGTTTCACAGCTAAAAGATCACGGAGCAAGCAAATCAGACCTTCAAAGACATAAAGAGAAAGGTGGTTCCCTGCTTCCAGATTTTACTATGAGAGGATATAACTATCGAATGACAGATATGCAAGGGGCTCTTGGTGTTTGTCAGATGGATAAAAAAGAGTATATCATGAATGGAAGAAGAGAAGTTGCAGCTAAATATGATGAAGAGTTAAAAGATATAATAGAACTTATAACTCCATATGTCCCAGAAAGCTATAAACATGGCTATCAATCATA
>JAGYNS010000263.1 GCA_018399655.1 Campylobacterales bacterium | reverse complement strand
TTTAAAGTATCCAGATGCAAATAAAAAGCAGATAATCTCTTTGGTTGGTCTTGACCCGACTCGGTTTGATTCGGGTAGTAGTGTGCATAAGAGAAGTAAAATATCTAAGGCTGGGGCTAAGATATACAGAGGTGTCTTGTTTATGGGAGCTATGATGGCTACAAGATGTAATCCTGAGATGAAACTGTTCTACGATAGACTCAAAGAGAATGGAAAACAGACAACTCAAGCTCAAATAGCTGTTATGAGAAAGATGATAATCATCGCTCATTCACTCTATAAAAACAAGCAAAAATATAGTAATGAAGTGTATCAAAAGGCTTGTGGCATGTTATAAAGAAAGAGCTAAAAGAGCAAAATATCGGCTTTATTGTTGAAAGTGTATGATTAGCTTGAAAAGCTTATAAATCTTTAATATTTTATGGAAAATTTATGAGGTTTTAAGGTGGCGACTGACACCCTTTTTTAAAAAGAATAGCGATTTAGTAGAATGAAAAAAATGATTCAATCGCAATTATACGGGCTGAAGCCCGTGTTACGAAAGATCTTGTAACACAGGCTTTAGCCTGTAAGGTGGTGCCTGACACCCTTTTTACAAATTATCCTTGATACAGTTGATGGATTTAAGTTTAAAAAATCTGCTATTTCACTTTTAGTATATCCGTATTCGTATGCTTTTTTTATATTTTGGTCTCTGTTTATATCAGAGTCTTGTTCAAAAAAAGTCTCTAGTCTTTTACTCAGTACTTTAAATTTACCCTCTTTGGTTGTTATGAGTTTTGGGGATTTATAGACTATATCTATAGCATCTATATCCATCTCACTGCTGACATAATCTGCATACTCATCATAGGTCATATCAAAAATCTGAGAGTTGTTTAGTAGTTCAAAATAGTTGTGTTTATATTTCCATTGAAAAAAAGATTGGTATTTGTAAAGTTCTACTTGTTTTACCATACTGGCTTTTATGGGATTTCGCTCTATGTATTTTGCTACTATCCAAAAGTGAGCATCGTCAAAGAGAGGATAAGACTTGTATCTGCCTTGCCAGAGATGACCGCTTCTTGTGTATTTTTTATTGAAATATTTTGCATATTTATCGTTGATAAACTGAATAGCTTTTGAAAGGTTGTTTTGTTTGGTTTCTAAAAGAAGATGATAGTGGTTTGTCATAAGACAAAATGCATGCATAATAATCTCATACTCTTTGGTAAGCTTGAAAAGTAAATCTAAAAAGAACTCATAGTCCTCTGGTTCAAGATAGATAGCTCTACGCTCTACTCCACGGTTGATGATATGATAATGTCCAGCTTCTTGGTATCGTTCTTTTCTTGGCATGTAGTATTATATATAATCTTAACTTAAATTAAGTTTTTGCATAAAATGGTGCCTGACACCCTTTTTTGAAATGGTGCCTGACACCCTTTTTTGTGACACCCTTTTTTGTCACTAGCTATGAGGTCTGGTGAGCCATTAACTTCCTTCTTTTTTATTTTTTTGCACTAGTTTACACGGTTTGATATATAGTCTAAAATGTTTTTTGGATGTTGTCTTAGATCTAAAATAGCTATTACTATAACTGTATCTTTTTTTATTTCATAGTATATCCCATACGGAAATCTCTTTGAGAGCAGCCTGTATAACCCAAAAACCTTGATATGAATACCAGCATAAAGCCACAAAGATTCTATGTCTGAAATTATGCTATCTTTAAAGTATTTACCTAAACCTTTGCTTTGTTTTTCGTAAAAGCGTTCTGCAAGTTTTAGATCATCTGCAACTTCCTCTATAACAACTATATTATCTATATTCATATAGTTTTTAACTCTTCAAGTGAAATGTATTTCACATTATTGTTATTTATTTTATTCATTCGATCTTTTAAAACACTTTCATGCCAATCTGGTGACTTTATACTATGTTCCTCTTCATCTTCTAAACTATCCCATATCTCATTCATAAGAATGATTCTTTCTTTTATGTCCAATTTTTTAATCTCATCTACACTCATAACACTTCCTTTGCTGCATAAGAACTTCTACTTGCATAAAATGGTGCCTGACACCCTTTT
>JAGYNS010000262.1 GCA_018399655.1 Campylobacterales bacterium | reverse complement strand
CTGATGCTGATGATATTTTTATGTATTATGCAATAAAATTTGGCTGGGTAAGTTTACCAGGAGTGAAGTTTGATAATATTGCTGCAGATATAGAAACACTCAACCAAGCAACTTTAAAAGGGGAGTATGATATCTGTGCTATTAGCTTTGCACTATATCCTTTTGTTAAAGATGATTTTGCACTTTTAAAAACGGCAGTGAGTTTTGGAGAAGGGTATGGTCCAAAGCTTGTAAAGAAAAAAGGGGTAAAACTCAAGCGAAATTTTAAAGTAGCTTTAAGTGGAGAGTATACCACCAATGCACTGCTTTTTAAAATAGAGTACCCAGAAGCACGAATTACCTATATGAATTTTCTAGATATCGAGCAAGCGGTACTTGACGGGAGTGTAGATGCAGGAGTACTTATCCATGAATCTATTTTGACCTACTCACAAGAGCTTGAGGTGGAAGCGGAGATGTGGGATATTTGGAAAAAACTTGCAGGGGATGATTTGCCTTTACCTCTTGGGGGGATGTGTTTACGAAGAAGTATCCCTTTGAATCAAGCAATAGAGTATGAACAAACACTTATAGATGCAGTAAAAGTAGCCAATAGCAATAAGCTACTTCTGTCTAAAATGTTACTTGAACGAGATCTTATAAGAGTGGATCATGAAACTTTACAAACCTACTTAGGACTCTATGCCAATGATAACTCCATAGAGCTTAGTGATCTTCAATATAAAGCTTTAGATAAATTATATGAGCTAGGATATAAGCATGGTTTTTATGATATAGCGTTGCAATCAAAAAATTATATTATCCCAACTGAATATAAAGAGCTTAGAAACTCTTAATAGTAAATAGATTTAATATATTCTTATAATTATTATTTCTTTTTTTGTTTCAATCTTAACCATTAGTTAAACTTATCTTGATACACTTTTCTTAATAGATTTATCTTATAAAAGGAGAGTGTATGTATAAAAAATCTTTACATATTTTAAGTGTTTTTGTTGTGTCTTTATTCCTAGCAACCAATCTACAAGCAGCAGGAAAAGTAACAGGAGGAAGTCCCCATGAATTTCCAGGATGGTTTAAGCAAAGCTTTTTAGATTTTGCTGAGGATGTAGAGGAAGCTAAAGATGAAGATAAGCATGTGATGCTTTTTATGTCTTTAAGTTTTTGTCCATATTGCACCAAAATGCTCAATGAAAACTTTGAAGAGGGGGCGAAACTTCAGCCATATATTCAAGACAATTTTGATGTGATAGGGATCGATATCAAAGGAGCTAGAGAGCTTTATATCGATGAAGATACTACGATGATAGAAAGAGAGTATGCAGCACACTTAAAAGTTCAGTACACTCCTACAATTTTATTTTTAAACCAAGAAAATGAAGTAGTAGTAAGAGTCAATGGATATCGATCACCAGAAAATTTTCAACATATTGTTGATTTTGTAAAAAATAAAGAGTATGAAAATATGTCTTTAACTGAATATGTAGAGAAGGTAAAAAATAAAACATTTTACACACTTAAAGAGAATAAAATGTTTCAAGATATTAAAGATCTATCCAAAATCGATGGACCATTAGCTGTTATTTTTGAAGATGGAAGCTGTACGCAGTGTGATTATCTTCATAACAAAACCTTAAAGAATGAAGAGGTGCAAAAAGAGCTTGGGAAAGTTACCGTAGTGAGATATGATGCTACTTCTGATGAGCAGATTATCACTCCAAGTGGAGAGAAAACCACACCTAAAAAATGGGCAAAAGATATGATACTTGATTATCGACCTGGAATCGTACTGTTTGACAAGAAAAAAGAGATTGTTCGAATTGATGCACTTTTGTATAGCTTTCATTTTAAAGAGTTAGTACGATATGTAAGTGGTGGATATTATGAGCAGTACCACACATTTTTAGATTATTTAGGACCTAGACAAGATGAGCTTTTACAGCAAGGGGTTGATATAGATATCTCTGAGAAGTATTAAATGTTAAGTGTAGTATAATACGATTACATTTAAATGAAATAGGAGAAAAATTGTTACCAAATATATTTAAAAATCCAGAGATATTAAATAAAGAAAAACATAAGGATCTAACTTTAGGCTCTTATG
>JAGYNS010000261.1 GCA_018399655.1 Campylobacterales bacterium | reverse complement strand
AAATTAGTATCTTATCGCTTAAGCATCTCAAATTATAATATTATTTCAAACTTTTTGGAACATTTGAGCTATGAGTTTTTCGCAGATTCGGTAGCCGTGCTTCTTTGCTTGAGTTAAAAATAGCTCAACTTCATCTTTTGTGATATGTTTTTTCTTCATATTTAGATACAACACACCCAAAAGTCCTAATATCTCTACATCTAAGTTCAAAGCTATCTTTCGACCCTTTTTTTCATCTATGATAAGTGGCACGCTTTTCTTGATCGCTAAGGATATCGCTTGGCTTTCTCCATCATCTAAAAGCATCATCAGTTCTGAGAGTTGTTCATTTTGCTCTACTTTTACAACCTCTATAAACGCAGGAAGTACAAACTCTTTTTTGTGGCTTATCTCTTCATAAACAGCTTGCGGAATATATACTTTTTCAAAAATATTTTTAAGATAATGCAGCTTTTGCAAATCACTGAGGATGATAAGCGTAGTGCTATCACTCACAACAACCATTAAAGAAATTTTTCCACTGTTTTTAAATCATCTTCAAAATCATATTCGACTACATCGATCCCCATCATCGACAAAAGATGCATCGCTTTTTGTTTGGAAATATCGAGTGATTTGGCAAGTTGCCCTAAGCTTATGTTGCCATCCTTGTAGCCATCTATCAATAGTGATGTTTTAAGCCCGTGAGACAAAATAGCATCATCAAATGAAAGAGCAATTCCTATAGGATTACTTCTTTTGGTAATCATTGTGTAAAGTTTTGCTTCTAATGCTTTTGTTAAAATTGCTGGGTTTGTTTGCAGATCTTTTATACCTATCGTTTGCATGAGATATCCTTATACTTACTTTTGATAGTATTATACTCTATCTTTTCTTTATAAACTCGTCCATATCTTTTATAAATTCCTCTTTTGCATCAGCATCCATAGGCTTTTGTCTAGCTTGTTTGATCTTTTCTTCTATCCAAATAGCCACTCTATCCGTGACATTTTCAAGAACTCTTTGCTTTACAAAAGGGGGATACTCTTCAAGTAAAGGGGCAAAACGATCCATATCGATGTTTCGTAGAAACTCTTGTATCTGTTCATCGCTACTGTTTTTGAAAAAATCTTCTATATTCATTACTTTTCTCTTTCTCTCATAAAACCAAGCCATAATAGCACCAAAAAAAGCCCCTTTTGCAAAATACCCAGCCAATATAACGAGTAAAAACTTCCCTATCAAAATTTCCCATTCATGATAGTTTTCTACATCAACAGGAGCCATCAGTACAAAACAAAGCAAAGGTATAAATCCAAGCAATCCATACAATAGCATCACTCCAAATGACCAAATAAACTGCTCTTTGCTAAACTTTAGTAGCCACATAAGAGCTAGCACAATCAAAATACTCACCCAAACATAGCTCATTGCAAAAACAAATATCATCCCGCTCATTGCCACAAATAAAAAAAGAAACTTTAAAAGAGATGTACTAAAACCACTCTTGTCATATGCCCAAAGCCCAAAAACAGCAGCTGCAATATACTCTAGTAGTAAAAAGTATGGATCTAAGCTAACAGCCAGAGTAAAACCTAAGCTAAAAAGCACTACAGAAGCAATCGCCCATATTAGCCACCAGTTTTGTGAAGCTTGCAAGAGTTTTTTTATATTTTTGTCCATTTTAATTGTCATTATCAGTAGAGTACATTACAAGCTCATTGCCATCTTTTTTAAATTCACTTTTCTCATCCTCAATGAGACTATCTGCAAAAAATTAAAAAAATGCTGATAAGTTTAGTTAGATTCATCGGTTTTCTCTTTTTTTAAATTTGTTATATCCATTTTATAAAAATATCTATTAATTCTTCTAACAATCGGAGCATAAAAAAACACTAAAAAGTATGTTATCCAAAAAAAAGAGTATTGTACTCCCAAACATCACAACTATTTTTATACTCCTGTGCTAAGAGATCATACTCATCAAAACGCTCTTTTTGGATCGGTTGGTTGTTGGCATAGTACTTTTGTCCGCAACATAGCCATAGAATAGCTAAGATAATAATCGATGCTACTAAATAGAGTGTTTTTTTATTCATCTAGCACAACCCTAATCCTCTTAATTCCCC
>JAGYNS010000260.1 GCA_018399655.1 Campylobacterales bacterium | reverse complement strand
TTATTAATTTAATAAAAATACAATTTATAAATATTATTTTATTACTGTATTAGTATATTAGTAATTAGTGATGGGTAACCAATAACCAATTACAAATAACCAATAACTAAAAGATACATTCAATAAGATAGTAGCTAAAGAATACATCATAACGAAAAAAAAGAGTTAAAGAGTCAAATCTTTAACACTCATAAAAATAAGCTATTAAGGGCTAATGGTGGATGCCTATGACTATAAGAGGCGATGAAGGACGTACTAGGCTGCGAAAAGCCATGGGGAGCTGCCAAGAAGCTTTGATCCATGGATTTCCGAATGGGACAACCCAATGTGTACTGCACATTATCTCTACGGAGAGGCGAACGGGGGGAAGTGAAACATCTCAGTACCCCCAGGAAGAGAAATCAAACGAGATTCCCAAAGTAGCGGCGAGCGAAATGGGATTAGGGCGCTTAGTGATAATATTTTAGATAGTAGAAGTTGTTGGAATGCAACGCGATACAGAGTGAAAGCCTCGTATACGAAATCTTTAATATGGTACTAGACTAAGGAAAGAGTAGGTCGGAACACGTGATATTTTGACTGAAGATGGGGGGACCACCCTCCAACCCTAAATACTACTTATAGATCGATAGTGAACAAGTACCGTGAGGGAAAGGTGAAAAGTACCCCAGTGAGGGGAGTGAAATAGAACCTGAAACCATTAGCTTACAATCATTCAGAGCCCTATGTTTTTAACAGGGTGATGGACTGCCTTTTGCATAATGAGCCTGCGAGTTGTGGTATATGGCAAGGTTAAACCAAGTGTGGAGCCGTAGTGAAAGCGAGCCTGAATAGGGCGATTTAGTCATATGCTGCAGACCCGAAACGAAGTGATCTATCCATGAGCAGGTTGAAGCGCTAGTAAAATAGCGTGGAGGACCGAACCGATGGGCGTTGAAAAGTCCCCGGATGACTTGTGGATAGGGGTGAAAGGCCAATCAAACTTCGTGATAGCTGGTTCTCTCCGAAATATATTTAGGTATAGCGTCATGTATTAGCATATAGGGGTAGAGCACTGACTGGGCTAGGGCTGCTTACCGCGGTACCAAACCCTATCAAACTTCGAATACTATATGTGGAAGCATGGCAGTCAGGCGTAGGGTGATAAAATCCTATGTCGAGAGGGGAACAACCCAGACTAACAGCTAAGGTCCCAAAGTCAAGTTTAAGTGGAAAACGATGTGGAGTTACTGAGACAACCAGGAAGTTGGCTTAGAAGCAGCCATCTTTTAAAGAAAGCGTAACAGCTCACTGGTCTAGTGATTCTGCGCGGAAAATATAACGGGGCTAAAACTTGCACCGAAGCTTTAGATTCAGCATTTATGCTGTCTGGTAGGAGAGCGTTCTATTCAGCGTTGAAGCTGTACCGGTAAGGAGCAGTGGAGCGGATAGAAGTGAGCATGCAGGCATGAGTAGCGATAAAAAAAGTGAGAATCTTTTTCGCCGAAAACCCAAGGTTTCCTACGCGATGCTCGTCATCGTAGGGTTAGTCGGGTCCTAAGTCGAGTCCGAAAGGGGTAGACGATGGCAAATAGGTTAATATTCCTATACTTATAATAGAGCGTGATGTGGGGACGCATAGAGTTAATTGAGCTGGCTGATGGAAGTGCCAGTCGAAGGAAGTAGGTTGTATCATAGGTAAATCCGTGATACACTAGACCGAGATCTGACAGGCTGTTGCCGTTCTTCGGAACTAATACAGAATCAATGATACTGTCGTGCCAAGAAAAGCCACTAAGCATATCTATTATAACCCGTACCGTAAACCGACACAGGTAGGTGGGATGAGTATTCTAAGGCGCGTGGAAGAACCCTGGTTAAGGAACTCTGCAAACTAGCACCGTATCTTCGGTAGAAGGTGTGCCTCCTTTGGTATAGAGATTAACTCTCAAAAGCTAAAGAGGTTGCAACAAAGAGTCCCTCCCGACTGTTTACCAAAAACACAGCACTATGCTAACTCGTAAGAGGATGTATATGGTGTGACGCCTGCCCGGTGCTCGAAGGTTAACTGATGACGTTAGCGTAAGCGAAGCGTTTGATTGAAGCCCGAGTAAACGGCGGCCGTAACTATAACGGTCCTAAGGTAGCGAA
>JAGYNS010000026.1 GCA_018399655.1 Campylobacterales bacterium | reverse complement strand
TGCAGATTTTGATGTTCATAGTTATGAACCACTGTATAGAAAGTCACTTTTACTTCATATTATTTTATTAGCTTCAATGATTGGCTTTGGATTATTTTTTTTAATCAACTTTTTTTTATTATCAAACTCCTTTATCTCTTTCCTCAATTTTCTCGCTTTTGTAATAGAAGTGTATGCTTTTTATAGTATAAGAAAAACAGGTTCATTAGATATCGCTACATCTATTGTAGTTTTTAACCTTTTTATTTTTTTATTGCTTTTAGTATTTATTCAAGAAGGGAAAGACTTTACATTTATCTGGACGATATTTTTTCCAATCACAGCTATATTTCTCATGGGAAGTAGAAAAGGGATTGTCTATAGCTTTGCTTTTTATACAATCTTTTTTACTATGGCGTATCTAGGAATTGGTGTCTGGCAAAATGGAGAATGGAACAGCGTAAGCTTTATTCGCTTAGTTTTTGCAAGTTTGATTTTAATTTATGTTCTATTTTTAGTTGAGCAAAGCTCTGAGAAATCATATATTGCGTTAAAGAGTGTTCGAGAAAAAGAGAAAAAATACTTAGAACAATTGCACCAAAGCTCCATTACTGATCATTTGACTGGTTTATATAATCGCCGTGAACTAGACAACTTATTTGAAAAAGCTTTTAAAAAAGCACAAAAAGAGAAAAAATATTTTGCTTTTTTTATATCAGATATAGATTTTTTTAAAGAGTACAATGACACCTATGGTCATCACAAAGGCGATATAGCTTTACAAGAGATTTCAAATGTTTTCAAACAACACCTCCATAAAGGCTTAGCAAATATTTTTAGACTTGGTGGTGAAGAGTTTGGAGGTTTTGTCATTGATAAGGATAAAGATGCAATACTAAGTTATCTTGACACTATTCGTAAAGATATTGAAACTCTCAATATTGCCCATACTAAAAGTACCTCAAGTAAATTAACCGCTTCTTTTGGCGTATGTATACTCAGTGAATATTCTTTAGATGATTTTGAAATTATTTACAAGCTAGCTGATAAACTATTATACGAAGCCAAAGAGAGTGGGAGAAATATTACAAAAGGGGAATTAGCCAAAATTTAGAACCTCCAAGCCAAAAGCCTAGAGGTTTAAAACAGATTTTTTATTTAAGCCCTAAAGCATCAGCAAATGCTGCTGAATCTTTTACCATATTTGCTTGCCCTTTCATAAGAGCTTTTTTAGCTCCACCATATGTTCCATCTTTGTATCCTTCCATAGCAGCGATAAAGTCAGCTTTGCTCATAGCAGTGATATCTTGACTTGTAGTTCCCATAATATTTGCAGTTTTTAAATCTGCTCCATGGCATGCTTTACATGCATTTACATTTGCTCCAAAAGCAACAGTAGCGAAGAGTGTTGCGGTGAAAATTATTCTTTTCATATCAATTCCTTTTATTAAATTTATACAATTATACACAAAATAATATAAAACCAACTAAACAAAACTTAAGCTTTTTTTAAATATAATCCCAAACTTATTTTAAAAAAGGAGACCTAGAGGATGAAAAGAACATATCAACCTGCTAATACCCCAAGAAAAAGAACACACGGGTATAGAGCAAGAATGGCAACAAAGAACGGTAGAAGAGTACTTAAAGCAAGAAGAGCTAAAGGTAGAAAAAGATTAGCTGTCTAAGCAAGTCACACCGAATCAACACTCCACGGGAGTTTAAACAATTATACAACTCAAATAAAAAATGGCATACAAAAAGTTTTGTCATCTTTTATTTACCGAGTGATGCTTTTCAGCTTGCATTTGTATCATCAAAAAAAGTTGGAAATGCTGTTGCAAGAAACAAAACACGAAGAAAACTAAAAGCTTTAGCTTTAGAACATGAAAATATGATAAGTACGGGAAAATATATTTTTGTGGCAAAAAATGAACTTTTAAATAGAGATCATAAAACTTTGCAAAAAGATTTTCAATTTGCTATGAAAAAATTAGGTTTATTTCAATGAAGAAAATTTTTCTTTCTATGATCGAATTTTATCAAAAATATTTGACTGTGCTTTCTTATGGAAGCTGTAGATACCACCCTACTTGCTCATCTTATGCTAAAATGCAATTTGAGCATAACAACTTTTTCAAAGCATTTTTTTACACATCTTTACGAATACTCAAATGTAACCCACTTTTTGAGGGTGGTTTTGATTATGTGAAGACAAAATGCCCTCAAAAACACAAAATAAATCAAAACTTTAAAAAGATTCGGGTAAAATACTGGCAAATTCCAGTCGATGACAATCACTGCATAATAATTCAACACAATAAAAAATGGGACAAATAAATGGGAAATAACGACAACACCTTAAATAAACAACAAACACAAAAAAGAATACTTATAGCTACTGCTTTATCATTTGCTTTTTTTATAGCGTACGATTTTTTATATCTACAACCAAAACAAGCAGCAGTCAATAGTGCCAATGAGCAAAACAAACAAGTGCAACAACAAACTGCCACTTCAAATGAGCAAAACAGTGCACCAACACCTATAGCAAACTCTAGCTTACAACAAGACACAACCGCTAGCCAAAATCAAGCTCCTGTAGCAAATAGTACCTCTACAAGTGGTGTTGCATCTATCATTAAAACAAAGCACAATATTTTTGAGATAGATAATCTAGGAAGAATCTCGCAAGTTACTTTAAAAGATGAACAGTATATCGACAAACATGACAAACAGATTGATCTTTTTTCTAGCAACCAGTTGCGACCACTTGAGGTAAGATTTGCAGATGGGCAAACAAATAGTGAGGCTTTTAAAGTTGATGTAGTAGCTTCTAGTAACAATATAGATGCGACACAAACTGCTCAAAAACTAGTATTAACACAAAAACTTACCAATACAACCCTAACCAAAATACTTACTTTTTATCCAAATGGGCATTATGATATTGAAGTGAATACTACCAATAAATATGAATTTTTTATCACACCAGGATTTCGACCAAATGTAATAGCTGATATGTATGCAGACCACGGGGCTTTGATGGCTTTAAATGACGGAACGCTCAATATTATTGAAGATGAAGATATGGATAAAAGTGTTGAAATCATTGGCGTTCAAGTAGCTTCAGCGTTTGATAGATACTACGCAACTGTACTGTATAACTATGATAAAAGCATGGCAGTAAGTGTGATGAAAGATATAAATGACTCGCCAAATATGTTTATCCACGGGAAAGACAATATCAAACTTCATGGATATGCTGGACCAAAAGAGTATGATACTTTAGTATCACTTGATCCAAGGCTTTCAGATGTGATTGAGTATGGTTGGTTTACATTTATTGCAAAACCTATGTTTGCAATGCTTCATTATGTTCATCAGTATGTAGGAAACTGGGGTTGGACTATTGTCATTGTGACCCTTTTAGTAAAACTTGTATTGTTCCCTCTGTCTCATAAAGGGATGGTATCTATGAATAGACTTAAAGATCTTGCTCCAAAGATCAAAGCTATTCAAGAAAAATATGGAGATGATAAACAAAAAGCATCAACCCATATGATGGAGCTGTATAAAAAAGAGGGAGCTAACCCTATGGGTGGATGTCTCCCACTTCTTTTACAAATTCCAGTATTTTTTGCGATATACCGTGTATTGATCAATGCTATTGAGCTTAAAGGTGCTGATTGGATACTATGGCTTGATGACTTAGCAGAGATGGATCCATACTTTGTATTACCTATTTTAATGGGTGTGACGATGTATATCCAACAAAGAATTACACCAAACACTATGCAAGATGAGATGCAAAAGAAGATATTTCAATTCCTTCCAGTAATCTTTACCTTCTTCTTCTTATGGTTCCCTGCAGGGCTTACACTATACTGGTTTATCAATAACTTATTTACAATAGGACATCAATATTACTTAAATAAAGTATTTGAAAAAGCAAAAGAGCAAAGACACCAAGAGCATATTGAGCAAAAGCAAGCACCAAAATCTAAAAAGAAAAAATAAAGGGTTTTTATGGGAAAAATATCTTTTGAAGGGAAAACATTAGAAGAAGCGTATGAGATCGCTTCTTCTACGCTTAAGTGTTCGATAACCGATTTGAGTATTGAAGTGGTTCAGTCCCCATCAAATGGTTTTTTGGGTCTCTTTGCAAAAAAAGCGATCATAACAGTAGAACAAAACAACCATACACAACAAAAACCACATAAACAAGCATACAAAAGAAAAGAGACTTTAGAAGATGAAACTCTCAATTCAAAACTTGAAGCTTTACAAAAAAGTGATAAAAAACAGCAAGTAAAACCCTCAAACCTCAAACAAGTCCCAAAAGAAAAAATATTTGAAGACTTTTATTCCAAAGAGGATGAAGATGTTCACCTAGAACCTATTGTTCAAAAAGATTATACAACATTAAAAAAAGAGATCCATACAAAAGTAACAGCACTTTTTTCCCATCTTTGTTATGAGATTGATGAGATCACTGTGGATATCATAGACCAAGGGGAAACAGTCTACATAGAATTTAGTGGAGCGGATAGTGCGTTGCTTATTGGAAAAGAGGGGTACAGATACAAAGCATTATCTTATATTTTATTTAACTGGATCAATGAAAAATATAAAATGATGCTACGACTCGAAGTGGCTCAATTTTTACAAACACAAGAAAATGCTATATATAGTTATTTAGAACCTGTTATTGAGGTGATCAAATCAGATGGCTTTTACAAAACAAAGCCCCTTGATGGTATTTTGGTACATATCGCTCTTACAAAATTAAGAGAAGAGTTTCCCCAAAAATATGTTGCAGTGAAAACCAATATTCGTGGAGAAAAATATATCCTAGTCAATGAATATAAAAATGGTCGATAATGATACAATAGTAGCTATTGCAACAGCAAATGGTATAGGATCTATCTCTATTGTAAGACTTAGTGGTCCTAGTGCTTACTCAATAGCATTAAAAATTTCAAAAAAAACCTCACTTACTCCTCGTTATGCTACCCTTTCAAAGCTTTATGACCATAAAGATGAGATGATAGATGAGGGGATTGTGCTCTATTTTCAAAACCCTTTTTCATTTACAGGGGAAGATATTGTGGAGTTTCAATCTCATGGTGGTATTGCTATATCTAACTTAGTTTTAGAAACTTGCTTAAAGCATAATGCACGAGTAGCAAACCCTGGAGAGTTTTCAAAACGAGCTTTTTTCAATGGGAAAATTGATCTTAGTCAAGCTCAAGCAATAGCAAAAATGATAGAAACAAGAAGTGAAGATGGAGTAAAACTTCTTGCAAAACAGCTAGGTGGGGAGCTTAAAAATTTTGTCGAAGATATCAAAAAAGATCTTTTATTTATGCTTGCGTATACTGAAGTAAGTATCGATTATGCAGAGGAGGATCTCCCAAAAGATATTACAGAGCAGATCAAACAAAAACTTCTTACAATAGAGACTTTGCTTATTGAAACTTTAGAAGCTAGCAAACAAAGAGATGGGATGATCAATGGCTTTAAAGTAGCCATCATAGGGAAACCAAATGTGGGAAAATCAAGTCTTCTAAATAAACTGTTGAACACCCAAAGAGCTATTGTAAGTGATATTGCAGGAACCACAAGGGATACTATTGAAGCTTCTGTTAAAATTGGAACCCATATTATTGATATTGTTGACACTGCTGGAATAAGAGACGCAAATGATACAATAGAGCAACTAGGGATAGAAAAAACATACCATACTATTGAACAAGCTGATATTATTTTAGCACTTTTTGATTCTAGTACACCCCTTAATGAAGAAGATAAAAAAATTATTTCACTTTTAACTCAAAGTGAAAAACATATTATAATTCTTCTTACAAAATCTGATCTTGAACAAAAAATTGATCTTGGGGGCATTAAAGAGTTAAAGCAAACAACTCTATTTCAAAATACAAAAGAGAATATCTCTGCACTGCTTACTGAACTTGAATCAATCCTTAACCAAAACAGTCAAAGTGATGGGATAACTTTAGTCTCTAAATATCAAATTTCAAGTGTGGAGAAAACTTTAAACTCAATTATCAAGGCTAAAAGTATGCTCGAAGATATACAGTTTGAGTTTTTTGCCTATGAGATCAATGAAGCGTTAGAGTCCATATCTCAAATAACCCAAGCGTACGAACACTCACAAATGCTAGATGTGATGTTTGGTGAGTTTTGTTTAGGAAAATAGATGTTAAGAAATTCCCAAGTATTAGAGTTTATAGAAGAGGATAAAGTTTGTTCCTATTTTGAAGATCGATTAAGTGACATTCGCTACAAATATATGGAAAGTTGCACTGCTTATGAACAGATGGCTATGTTAGAGCGAGGATGGAGAAGATTTGGAAATATGCATTTTGTCCCTATTTGTAAAGATTGTGATGCGTGTAAAACCATCCGAATTGATGTGAAAAACTTTCACTTTACAAAATCACAAAAAAGAATTTTAAATAAAAACAAGGAAACAACAGTATATATCCAAAAACCTACAGTGACTTATGAACATCTCACTTTATTTAATAAATACCACAAAAAAATGCAACACAAAAAAAACTGGTATGAAAATAAAATAGATGTGCAAGAGTATCACAACTCTTATGTAAATGGAGCTCACGACTATGGGAAAGAGATTTTATATTTTAGAGAAAATAAACTTGTAGCCGTGGCACTTAGTGATATGCTAAGTGGTGGGATCTCAGCAGTATATTGCTACTATGATCACGATTACGACTACCTCTCTTTAGGAAAGTTTTCAATTTTAGCACAAATCAGTATTGCTAAAAAAGCCAATATCCCTTATGTATATTTAGGGTATTGGATCAAAGACCATTTTAGCATGGGGTATAAAGAAAACTATAAACCTTTTGAAGAGCTTATCAATAGACCAAATTTAGATGAAAAAACTATATGGAGATATCATGAACGAGACTAGACAAACAAAAATTGTAGAAGAGGAACTAGAAGAAGAGAGTTCACAAGAAGAGCAATCACCTGAAGAAAAAAGAGATGAGCTTTTTGAAGTTGTAAAAAACAATCTTTTAGGTGAAGATCAATTACGACTGCTTCAAAAATTTTATTTTTATGGGAACCAACATAGTGAATTTGACCTCGATGTTAGTGGGTTAACAGGGGAAGATGCAGATCAGTCACTTACAAGATGCCATACACTTGCTCGCAAAATTGTTCAAAATATTGCAACACAACTTGATCAAATACAAGATCAGTATGAGATAGACACATTAAATATGATCTTAACCACTTCAGTACAATACAAACAATCACAATTTAAAATAGTCCTTGAAGTTTTTGAAGATAGTTTTGATCTTGAAATAGTTGTATGAAGTTTTCATTTGTAACCCTTTTTCCAAATCTTATTGAGCCTTATTTTGAGGATTCAATTTTAAAAAAAGCGATTGAGAAAAAACTTTTAGAATTAAAGTTTTACAATCCAAGAGAGTATACACGCAACAAACATAATAAAGTAGATGATACCTTGTGTGGTGGAGGTGCTGGACAATTGATGTTCCCTCAGCCTCTTTTTGATCTTTTAGATACTATAAAACAGCAAAATCCAAATGCACACATTGTATTTCCCCTAGCAGCGGCCAAACCATTTCGACAAAATGATGCTAAACGCCTTGCAAAAAAAGAGCATATCGTATTTGTAAGTGGAAGATATGAGGGGATTGACGAAAGAGTAATAGAAAAATATGCCAATGAAGTTTTTAGTATAGGGGACTACATCCTTACTGGGGGAGAATTGGCTTCAACAGTTATGAGTGATGCCATAGCTAGAAATATTGAGGGAGTTTTAGGAAATAGTGACTCTTTGGAAGAGGAGAGTTATAATCACTACTCTTTTTCAAAACCAACCCTTGAGGCACCCTCTTTTACAAAACCTGTCATTTTTCAAAACTTAAGTGTTCCTTCAGAATTATTAAAGGGAAACCATGCTAAAATTCGCAACTTTAAATCAAAGCTGTCTAAATGCAAAACTCAGTATTTTAGACCATAAATGGGGCACTTTGTTTGACATACCCCCGAAAAAGGAAAAGAGATGAAAAATAAATATATTGCAGCGTTTGAAGCAGCACAAGTTGAGGGAAAAGAGATTCCTCAATTTAGAGCAGGTGACACTTTAAGACTAGGTGTTGAGATCAAAGAGGGTGAGAAAAAAAGAGTCCAGAACTTTGAAGGTGTAGTGATTGCTCTAAAAGGTGAAGGTGTTTCAAATACTTTTACTATTAGAAAAACTGGAGCTAATGGTATAGGTGTAGAGAGAATTTTCCCACTATACTCAGAAAGCTTAAAAACAATCGAAGTACTTAGACGAGGTGATGTAAGAAGAGCGAAGCTTAACTATTTAAGAGGTCTTAAAGGGAAAGCAGCAAAAATTAAAGAGCTTAGAAGAAAATAAACTTCTTCTCTTTAAACAACTCCCCAATAGAGAAAATCTCTTTGGGTCAAAAAAGTTTCTTAGTCAAAAGAGACGATCTACTACACAAACATTTCTCAGGAAATAAAGCGAGAAAATTTCACTACTTTTTATACAATGATTTTCCAAATATTACAACTCTCATAAGCCATGGATCCAATCAATCAAATGCCATGTATAGCTTAAGTGTATTAGCAAAACTTAAAAACTGGAACTTTATCTATTTCGTAGATCATATCCCCTCTTTTTTAAAAAACAACCCGTGTGGAAACTACAAATATGCCTTGCAAAATGGGATGCAGATCATTGAGCAAAAAGATTTTGACCCTAACAAGCTTCATATCAAAGATTCATCGCTATTTATGAGTGAAGGTGGAGCCTTAAAAGAAGCAGAGTTTGGAATAGAGATATTAGCTCAAGAGATTGAGGAATACAAAAAAGAAAACAACATAACGGATCTAAAAGTATTTCTCCCAAGCGGTACAGGAACAACCGCACTTTTTTTACAAAAACATTTATCGTGTGAAGTTCTTACTTGCCCTTGTGTGGGAGATAGTGAGTATTTGAAAAAACAATTTTTTGTTTTAGAACACAATGAAACTTTTCATCCAACTATTTTAACCCCACAAAAAAAATACCATTTTGGCAAACTTTATAAAGAGCACTATCTTTTATGGGAAAAACTAAAAGAACAAACCAATATAGAGTTTGATCTACTCTACGACCCTATTGGGTGGAGCACCCTGCTTCATTCAAATATTGCTACACAAAACTCAACCATACTTTATATCCATCAAGGTGGTCTTTTGGGAAATGAAACGATGATACAAAGATATCATCATAAGTGGAAGGATCTAGCTATCCAACCACTGATAAAATATTTTTAGATAACGGTCTTTTTAAATAGAATATAGCATTTAAGCAAACACAATCAAATATCCCACTTTCAACTACAAATCTCCTGTTTTTGTGGGCTGAAGTGATACCCTTTGTGAGTAGTCTATCTCTAACTCATTAATTATTTTTGAGTATCTCTTCATTTTTTCCACAAACTCGGCGATGGTTTTCATATCCATCTTCTTAGCAAAACTCACGATAGTCTCTACCACCATTCGTGCGTTTTGATCGTATCTATATTTTTAATCATTGAACCATCTATATTTTGATAAAATCTTCCCTAATTTCATAAGATACTCAAAGTTACTATACCCTGTCCCAAAATCATCAATCGCTATCTTACACCCAAACCCTTTCACATTTCGAATAAAACTTACCACCTCATTGAAGTTTTCTATCGATTCTGATCTACTATCTCAAATACTACCCTTTCCCTATCCCACATATTTGTTTAAAGTTCAAAAGATATAGTCTTGAATATCGATATTCAAAATATCATCTATAGTAAAGGTTTACTGAAATTCTAAATCTTTATCATGAAATACTGCAAAACTTTTTTCCAACATGATTTTTGTCAAGATATTATAGTACTTTGTTTTTTTAGAAATCTCTAAGAAAAATAAGGGTATCACCTCATCTCCATCCAAAATTCTTATGAGTGACTCATATTTCTCAAAAAACTATTATTTTTGTTATTTACAATTGGCTGAAAAAAAGGGAACCACCTATCCTCTTCAATCGCTTCTTTAATCTTTTTTTGTCCATTTTAAATTGTTTTCATACTTTGTTTAATGAATTTACCTCATCATAGATAATCATATCTAGGTTTTTTCTTCTTGCGATTTGAAGTGCCATATCGGCTGTTTGCAAAATCTTATCATTCTCTTCAAAAAGAGATAGCCGCTGTCATTTTTACAGAAAGTTGCTCGGTATCAACGATAATATTATCATTGTCAATAAAATTCAAAATATTTTTATCTTTTTCATAAAATATATTATTTGAATGTTCAAATTTAAAATAACAAACTCATCCCTTGTAAACGGTACAGTTCATAGTTTTCATCATTGACAATAAGATTGTAAGTATCTTAGATATTTTTTGATCGGTTTATCCCCAAAAGCATGACCATAAAAATCATTCACTTGTCTAAAGTTATCTACATTTAAATAGCAATATAAGAGTTTTTTGATGTTTATAAATATCATTTCCAAGCTTAAATCTATTTCCAATCCAAGAATATCTGTTGACTAAACTTCCAAGCTCTTCTCTTTGTTGTACCAACTCTGTTATCTCATGACGAACAGCGATATACTCTATAATCTCATTTTTACTATTTAGTATTGGTTTGATCACAATATCAACCCAATAAGGGTTTCCATTTTTTCTATTTTTTAATATCCCTTTCCCAAACTTTTTTGGACTGAATAGTATTCCACAAATTTTTAAAAATATATTTTGGAGTTTCAGAATCCTACAATACTATGAGGGAACCTATGGTCTCATTTTTTACTATAGCCACTTACCTTGTAAAAATTGTCGTTGGCATAAGTGATATTCCCTTTGATCAGACTTTGTCCACGATACTCCCTTTGTCCATCACCCTGCTTATAGCTGTTTAAAAGGAGATATTATCTTGAAGATTTTTGAAAGTTTATTAAACTCTTTAGTGATATTACCTATCTCATCATTTTTAGTATTTTATCTCTTTGTATTTATTATTTTTTGGATATTTTCTATACTTTTTTAAGATTTTCCAAAGGGCTAATAAGTGTTTTTTTGATAAAACTCAAAGAGATAATAATAGTGATACCAAGGATAAACAGCCAAATAAAAAACATCTCAGTATAAACTTTCATCATTATATCATTTAATCCATTTTCATCACTCCTCTAGTTTTTCAAATAATTCACTTAAAAATTTCCAAAAAGTGAGATAATTATTTATCACATTATTCCAGCGTTAACAATGAGATTATTAATAAAAATAATTTTATTTTTTAATGACATTTCTTCTCTTTCTATTTAGATATTCTTATAAAATCAAAAATAACTAACAACATACAAAAAAATAACTCAATACTGTTTATTTATTATTATAGTTGAAAAATTATACATAAATTCTAATTAATAGTCAAAATTAATTAGAAATTTGCTACTATCATATTATATTATAAAATCTTTGCTATAATAAATAATAAAAGACAAGTAACAAGAATTGATGACATTGTTACAGGAGCTACCACAGCTATTATTACTCCATTTAGAAATGGAAAACTGATGAGCAAAAATGCTCAACTTATACAAAGGCAAATTGCCATGTGGATAGATGCTATTTGTCCCGTTGGAACAACAGGAGAGAGTGCGACTCTTACCGATGAACCCCAAGATGTATCGAAATGCAGTTGAAGTAACAAAAATACCCCGCAAAGTTTTAGCAGGGCAGGAAGTAACGCCACAGCTGAAGCTGTAGAGATAGCAAAACATGCTCAAAAGTGTGGAGTAGATGCTCTTTTTTCTGTCAGCCCATACACAACAAACCATCGCAAGAGGGGTTGTACCAACACTATAAGGCGATAGCCAATGCGGTTCCTGAAATTGGACTTATGCTTATAATGTCCCAGGAGAACTGGTGTGGATATTGAAGCAAGTATAGGATCAGACTTTTTTTGATGATTGTGCAAATATCTATGGTATCAAAGAAGGCCATGGAGTTTAGATAGAGTGACACAACTTCTATCACAACGACCTGATTTAAAAGTTTTAAGTGGTGATGATGCGATTGATTTTGCGATTTTAGCCAATGGAGGGGCTGGAATCACTTCTGTGACTGCAAATTTATTACCCGATTTAAAAAAGCAAACTTGTCCATGAAGCACCAAAGGGAATTTTTAAAGAGGCTCAGGAGTTAAGCAATACCCTTTATCCTATAAATAATATCCTTTTTTGTGAGTCAAACCCTATACCAATCAAAGCTGCTATGTATATAGCAGGTCTTATTGATACACTTAGTATAGGCTTCCCATTACTCCAAGTAGTCAAAATATGAGAAACTTGAAGTAGGGATGAAAACTACAATATTGCAAAGTAGCTCACACTATGCATACAATAGTAGCAATTTTATTAGTTTTTAATAGCTGTCTTTTTCTATTCTTTTGTTTTTTAAATCAAAAAATCAAGACAAGATATGCTCGATAGTGGTTTGTCCTCTTGTTTGAGTGAACCAAAGTTTCAAAGAGGAACAAACAGGGACACTCTTATCCTATAGAACATATGATGGCACTTCCAAATGCTGGGGCGTATGGTATTGGGGCTATCCATCCACTTGTATTTACTTTGATTGTATATCTTGTTATAAGACTCCCATTTTTACTTAAAAAACTTTTTACTAGAAAGAAAAAAATCGATATTGATTGTGAATAAAACTATCTATTCACAAGAAGTTTTTTCACACGCTCTACCTCATTTTGTAGGTTCTTAAGATCTTTGCTATTGTCTATTACTATAGTAGCTTTTGATCTTTTTTCCTCTATATCCATTTGATTTTCTATTTTTATAACCGCTTCTTCATAACCACATTTATCCCGATCCATTAATCTTTGTATTTGGATATCTTTTGGTGTATATACCACTATAGAGGTTTTGATATCATAGTTTCCTTTTTCAAAAAACAAAGGGATATCTATAAGGTATGGTTTGTTTTGAAGTTCAAATATTTTTGCTTTTTCAATTATTTTTTCCTTAATAAGAGGGTGGACAAATTGTTCTAGCTTTTGTTTTTGTTTTTGATCATTAAAGATTAAAGTTCCTAACTTTTTTCTATCTACTTTTTGATCTTTGATATACTCTTGCCCAAATAAAGAAGAGATAGTATCTACCTTCTCATCTAAAACCTCATGGGCTACTTTATCTGCATCGATGATCAAAAAGCCATGAAGCATAAAAAGTGAAGCTACGGTACTTTTCCCTGTAGCTATTCCACCTGTTAAAACAATAGCATTTTTAAAATGATTATCGTTTGGCAATACCCGTTATCCCTTTTGTGATATAAGTTGGATGAACGAAGCTTGCATTTTGAAGCTCTGTATTATAATAGTTACAATCTGTTAATAGATCTGACACTTGTAACACAATCTCCGCTTGTGGATGGTATTTTTTCGATGCAAATATTAAAGTATGGTGTCCAAAACTATATGGCATACAGATCCAAAAGTTTTTCCCCACTGTTGCAAGCTCTTTTTTTGAAACCTCTAAATCTTTGTAGATAAATGAGGCTTTTGTACAAAAAATCCCTTTTGTAGGCTCTAATATCCTTTCAATATTTGCCATCTCCAACTCATCTGGAGACTCTAAATTGTAAAGGATAATATCATATACCCCTTCTAAATTTATATTGTCACTATATGTAACATCTTTACACTCATGTTTTGCTAGTTCTGTTTTAAAGTCCTCACTCACATCACCTATAACTAAAATTTTTTTTATATCTTTATGTGAGCACATAGGAACATGCACCATCATCTCGTCATACGCAAAGTTTTTATTCTCACAGTTTGCCATATTATATAAGCCTTTTAAAATTAATTTTGGATATAATACCCAAAATATTTTAAACTCAAATTACTTGAGTTACTTGTAAGGAAATTAGATATGAATACTTTTGACAAAATAAGAGCTTTTTGTAGACCATTTAGAATTGTTGTAGGGGTTGTTACTATTGGTATAGGGATTTATACGGGTGTATACTGGTGGTTTTTAGGAGTTCTTCCGCTAATAGCTGGATTGGCTGATTTTTGTCCTGCGTGTATCATCTCAAAAAAATGTACTCCTAAAACTCAAGAAAAAGAATAATGGCAACACTTTCATATAAAGATGCTGGTGTCGATATCGATGCTGGAAACAGTTTTGTAGAAAATATCAAGCCCCATGTAAAATCAACGATGATCCCTGGAGTTCTAGGGGGAATTGGTTCTTTTGCAGGAGCTTTTGAGCTTCCAACAGGATATAAAGAGCCTGTGATCTTAGCAGGAACTGATGGGGTTGGGACAAAACTCAAACTTGCCATCGACTCTGGAAAATTTGACACAGTAGGGATTGATCTAGTTGCGATGTGTTCCAATGATCTTATTTGCAACTTTGGAGAGCCTTTGTTTTTCCTAGACTACTACGCAACTGCAAAACTTGAAGTTGAAGAAGCAACTGCAGTAGTCAAAGGGATTGCCCAAGGGTGTATAAGAAGTGAATGTGCATTGATCGGTGGGGAAACTGCTGAGATGCCAGGGATGTACAAAGAGGGGGATTTTGACCTTGCTGGATTTTGTGTAGGGATTGCTGAAAAGTCTGAACTCAACCGAGTAGAAAAAGTAAAATCTGGAGATATCCTTATTGCCCTTCCTAGTTCTGGAATCCACTCAAATGGATTTAGTTTGGTGCGAAAACTATTGTTTGAAAAACTGGAAATGAAATTTGAAGATCAGTTTGATGGGAAACCACTCATAGAAACTCTACTAGAGCCTACAAGAATTTATGTCAAAGAGTTCAAAGCCAATAAAGACAAAATCAGTGCTTTAGCTCATATCACAGGAGGTGGGATCGTTGAAAACCTTCCACGGGTACTTCCTGATAACCTAAAAGCAGTAGTTCACAAAGATAAAATCCAAGTGTTGCCGATATTTGAACTTATGTCAAAGCATGTAGAAGAATCTGAGATGTACCGAGCTTTTAATATGGGTGTAGGGATGATCTTTGTAGTTGATCCGTCAAATGTAGATGCTGTTTTAACCAATACCGACGGGTATGTTATAGGGCAAATTGAAGAGGGTGAAAGAGGGTGTGATATAGTTTAAAACTATATCATACTTAATCCTATTCTATTTTTATCTCTATCTATACTATCTATTTTTATGTTTTTAAGCTGTTGATTTACACCTAATATATCCATAGGATGAGATATCCGTTTATGCGATATTTTAGAGATATGTAAAAGTGCATCATTTTTAAGACCTATATCGACAAATGCTCCAAAATCGGTAATATTTCGTACAACGCCATTGACACTATCACCTTCCTTTAGCTGATCTATATCTTTTACCTCTTCACAAAAAGATATCTGCTCTAGCTCCTCCCTTATATCATATCCAGGTTTTTTAAGCTCCAAAATAATATCTTTTAGGCTCTCTATCCCTATCTCAAATTTTTGGCAAATATTTTTCATATCCTCATTGGATAAGCTATCAAGATCATTTTGTTTTTTTAAGTACTCTGCTACACCATAACGCTCTGGGTGGATACCTGTATTGTCAAGATAACTACTGCCTTGTTTTATTCGGACAAATCCTACACTTTGTTCATAAGCTTTAGCACCCACCCCTTTTATCTTCAAAAGCTCTTTTTTAGTGGTAAATCCACCAAGAACCTCTCTGTGTTCTAAAATATTTTTAGCCAATTTTTCACTTATGCCTGAAACATAAGAGAGTAGCTTATATGAGGCAGAATTTATATCAACTCCCACTTTATTTACAAGATTTGTTGTTGTATCGTTGAGTTTTTTCTCTAACTCTTTTTGGTTTACATCGTGTTGGTACTGCCCTATTCCTAAACTTTTAGGATCAATCTTTACTAGTGCAGACATAGGATCACGAAGCCTTTGTGCAATCGATATGGCACCCCGTATTGTGACATCAAGATTTGGATACTCCTCTTGTGCTATTTTAGATGCAGAATAAACAGAAGCTCCTATCTCACTTACAACTGCATAGTTTATAGATAGTTTATTTTCCTCTTTTAAGTTTGATACAAAAGTCGCTGTTTCTTTTGAAGCTGTTCCATTTCCAATAGCTATGGCAGTTACCCCATACTTTTTTATTATCTCTAATACAGTTTTGCTTGCTTGCTTTATTTGATGATCGTTTAAAAGATATATAACTGCACTATCCAAAAAAGCACCATCTTTGTCTATCACAGCACATTTACAGCCAGTTTTAAATCCAGGATCCATACCTAGTATCACTTGATTTACAAGTGGTGGAGTAAGCAAAAGTTCTGATAAATTTTTACCAAAAAGCTCAATAGCTTCACTACTAGCTTTGCTTTTTAATGCAGTTAAAAACTCCCTTTTAAGACTTGGAAGCAACAATCTTTTCAGACCATCCTTATATGCTTCAAAAACAAACTTAGAAGAGGTGTTTGCGTGGGGTTTTATCCTAAATTTTTTTATCCCC
>JAGYNS010000259.1 GCA_018399655.1 Campylobacterales bacterium | reverse complement strand
TAGTATCTGTATCTATTGCTACATCTTTTGTTTGTGATGCGATCATCGCATTTTGTTGGGTTTGTTGATCTAGACTTGTAATCGCATCATTGACTTGCTCTATCCCTTGTTGTTGCTCTTTGGAAGCCATCTCTACATCTTTGATAAGCTCTACTGTTTTTGCAATATTTTCATTGAGTGTGGTATACCCTTGTATCATCTCTTGACTTATATTTTTCCCACCATCAGCTTTTGCTGTGGCATTTTCTACTAGCTTTTTGATCTCATTGGCAGCTTCGGCACTTCTACTTGCAAGATTTCTTACCTCTTGAGCAACTACGGCAAACCCTTTTCCAGCTTCCCCTGCAGTTGCGGCTTCAACTGCTGCATTGAGACTTAAAATATTGGTTTGAAATGCTATTTGATCTATCACTGCAATTGCGTCATTTATAGCACTTACTTGCTCATTTATCTCATCCATCGCACTAGAAGTAGATTCGGCTAACTTTTGACCACTATTTGCAGATTGTGTAAGCCCATGGGAGTAATTAGTCATTAATTTGACATTATTAGAGTTACTCACAACACTTGATGTTATCTCCTCTAGTGAAGCTGAAGTTTCTTCCAAACTTACTGCTGCACTATTAGAGCTTTCATTGAGTATTTTTACATTTTCAATTAGTTGCGTAGATGAGCTATCAAGTGTTTTTCCTATCTCTAAAGATTGTCTTAAAAGAGAAGAGATAACATCTCCTAACTCATTGACTATCACAGCCACTTTTGCATAAGGGTCAGGAAATTTTGCTGTAAAGTCTTGATTTTTAAAGCTCTCTAAGACTGCAATAAGCATATTTAAGTCTCTTGCTATAGTATGTTCTAGATAATCTTGAAGCTGTCCAATAAGTTTTTTAAGCTCCATAAGGCTTGGAGTATTTGAATCTTTCTCTACTCTTGCTAACATATTTCCACTGCTAAGTTCATTGATAACTCTTGCTACATCTTTTACAAACTCTTCATCTTGTAAAATATTTTTTTCACTATTTTCTACATTTTCATTAATCATATTTGCCATCTCTCCAAACTCATCAGTTGATGTTATCTTTATGGGTTCAGCATGGTTGGTTTGTTTATTGACAAAGGCAAAAAAGTTTTTCAGTCCCTTTTGAATAGATTTTGCAGCGTTTGAGAGTTGTTGTGATATAAAATACGCGATCAATGCTCCAATCACTGTAGACAAAAGTAAAATTACTATCATCGTAGTTGAAAACCCACTTGCTACATCTCTTGCTTGAGGAGTTGCTATTTGGTTTTTAGACTCCTCATAGTCTATAAACTGATTGATCACTTTTAGCCACAAAGTAAACTGTCCACTTGCTTGAGATAATAATAGCTCTTGTGCTTTTATATCTTCTCCCGCTTTTTTCAAATCTATAATTTGAGAAACTAGAGGAAGAGTTTGCTTTTCAACCTCTTTGATACTTTGGAGTATCTCTATCTCTTTTTGATCTACATTATTTTTGTTTGAAAATATCTTATCCATAGATTTAGCAGATTTTTCATAAAACTGTTCAAGCTTTTGGATATCATTAATCGAATCTTGAAAGAGTTTACTCTGTGAATCTGAAGAGAGAACTACATCTCTTATTGCTATAGCTCTATCATGAACACTTCCTCGAAAGTTGATAGCATATCTTTGTTTGACCGAATTTACCTCTACAATCTCTTGGAGTGTTTTATCAATAAAACCAACTCTATTGATCCCTACCACTGTTACTATCACCATCAATATAATCATAATCCCAAAACTTATATAAAGTTTTTGTGAAATTTTCATATTTCTCATACTACACTTCCTTATAAATATTTTACAGTGTGCATTATTACATTTTTGCAATTAGCTTATACTTTATAAAATAAAAAAAGGGGAAGATATAACTCTTCCCCCTTTTAATTTAATTTTTTAAGCTTTATTTTATGACATAATCTCTTCAACAGTGATATAGTCCCCAACTCTTCCAGTCATTTTCTCTACATCAGTATTTACTGGAAGTGTTTTCTTTCCAGGAGTCCATCCTGCTGGGCAAACTTCCCCTGTTTTTTCTGCATGTTGCCACGCTCTTACTTGTCTTAAGAACTCATGAACATTTCTCCCT
>JAGYNS010000258.1 GCA_018399655.1 Campylobacterales bacterium | reverse complement strand
TAACGGTATCATAAAGACCACTTTTTTTAATACTTCCCATTCCATAGTGAAGTAATACTTTTTTGATATTGTTTTCTTTAAGATGTTTACCTATATCTTTTTCTTTATCAATCCCAAACTCTATTTTTGTAGGATTATAGTAATTAAAATTTTCCATTGTTGTCTCCATTATTTTTCTATTTTCACTTGCAAGTTTTTATTTAGAATTAAAAACTAAGTTTGAACTAAAATATACTATAGTACCATTAAAAATAAATAGGGGGCTTAAAATGAATGTAAGTAGTAGCACATCATCAATATATGCACATCAAAATCTTTTGGATTCGAGTGCTCATAATACTGCAAACTCAAATACTGAAAATTTTGAACGAACAGATACGAGAGTGGTTGAAAATGGAACCAGTGGGGTAAAAACTGTTTCTATTCAAGAAGAAAACAACACTCCATACAGTAATACTGATCTTGTAAAAGAGATGACAGATCAAATAGTATCTTACAATGTTGTTGGAGCCAATGCTGTAAGCATCCAAACCCAAAACGATGTAAGTGGGACTCTTTTGGATATCAAAGCATAATTTTTAAACTACCTTATCTGTTTGATGATTTTCAATATAGTGGGTGATCGCTTGTTTAATATTGGTTAGTTTATTTGGATTTCCTTGTAAGTTTTTAAAATGAATTGATATATCTTGCTTTTTATCGAGCTTTATATCAGCAATTTTTGAACAGATATCTAAAAAAGAATCATACGGAACATCATCACCTCTTTTTAAAAAATAGATCGCACGCTGAAGAGAAACAAAAGGATTGACACTGATTTGATTAAGCTTATTAACCCTTGTGTTTATATAGTTTACAAACTCTAGCCGCATATCAATATCAGTGATAGTAAACAACCTTTTTTTTATATCATAGTTACACTCAAATGCGATCTTAGTTGAATCAAAATCAAATCCATCTACTAGCTCTTTTAAAGTAGCACCGTTATATTTTTCTCTATAGATCAACTGATAGATATCATTTTTATATCTATAGGTGTAGGAGTTGTTTTCATACTCAAAATAATCTTTGTTTAAAGCATTGTTTATCAGTTCTTTATCTTCATTGGAAGGGAAAAACATATCAAGATCTCTAAAAGTATCTGCTTTTATACAAGAGCCTGCTAGAAAAAAAGTAATGGTATCTTTTGGTATGGTTTCTATTATTAATCTTTGAAAAAAGATATTAAGTTTAATACTTATACTATCTAGTCGATAATCCAACAACGATGCTTGATCAAACGATAAAAGCTCTTCATACTTTTTCCAAAACTCATAAATCATAGAACACCTTCTTATTTAGTTTTATAAAATGATTATATCAAAAATAGAGAAAATTGCAATAACTTTAGTTATAATCTGCTATTGTTTATGGTATAGTATATCAAATACAAAGAAGATAAGAGGATGAATATGGATAGCAAAAAAAGAATCAATATAAAACCTGGGCTTAAAGTAAATATTGTGCTCAAACAAGATCAACGAAATGGAAAGCTCACTCATGGCACTGTAAAAAATATCCTTACAAATTCCCCAACCCATCCACATGGGATAAAAGTAAGATTACAAGATGGACAAGTAGGAAGAGTGCAAGAGATACTCCAGTAATCAAATTTATTGAAAGAGAAAAGATGGTAAAAATAGTATTAGGTGTATTGTTAATTATAACTTTTGCACTAGGAGAAAATAAAATGAGTATTTACGATATAGAGGTAAAAGATATCGATGGAAAAGCAGTATCGATGTCAAAATATAAAAACAAAGTGATCCTTATAGTCAATGTAGCAAGTAAATGTGGATTTACCAATCAATATGAGGGATTAGAGACTCTTCATAAAAAGTACCATAAGCAAGGTTTAGCAGTTCTAGGGTTTCCATGTAATCAGTTCTTATCACAAGAACCAGGAACAGAGAAAGAGATAAAAGAGTTTTGCTCATTGACCTTTGGGGTACAGTTTGATATGTTTTCTAAAATTGATGTAAATGGAGATAATACCCACCCACTTTATAGGTATCTCAAAGAAAACTCTAGTGGTATAATGGGTACTGATGTGATCAAATGGAATTTTACAAAATTTTTAGTTGATAAAGATGGAAA
>JAGYNS010000257.1 GCA_018399655.1 Campylobacterales bacterium | reverse complement strand
ATGCATATACGGATATGAATCTTGCATCGCATCGACAAGCCTTGCTCTTTGGTCGTTAAGTTCTTGAGGAACCTCTTTACCAGTGAGTTCACTAAGCATCATCACAAACTCATCCGTTCCTTTTAGCCCGATTGGATTTGCTGTTTTATACTCTTGCTTCCACTTATTTTTGATAAGCTTTGCTGTAGCGATGGTGCTGTATTTTTGCAAACTTACTGTTGCTTTTGCGTTGATCGCTGTTTTTGCATCATCTAGCGTTGTACCACCTGCATAGAGTTGGTAGTTGCCTGCTCCAGTGTCCCATTGCTTTTCGTGGTCACCTATCATCACGATTTTGTCACTAAACGATTTTGCAATATTTTTGATCTCTTTCAAGCTTCCCAAATATGGCTCAAACCCAGGAATGATATTGATTCTTTCCTCATCAAGCACTTTTTCAGCTTTAGTCGGGTTGGTTTGTTCTAAAATCGATTTCATCATATTGTCATAGCCTGTGATGTGACTCCCTACAAATGATGGCGTATGCGCTGATGGGATCAATACATCATCAAGCTCACCCTCAGCTTCTTCTCTTGCACCAACGGTAAAAGCATTCAAGTCATCACCGATAACTTCAGCCATACAAGTTGTACTTACTGCTATCATCTTTGGCTTATACAAAGCGTTACAGTTTCGTAAGCCATCTTTCATATTTGCAAGTCCACCAAAAACCGCAGCACTCTCACTCATACTATCACTCACGCATGGAGTTGGTTCTTTGAAGTGTCTTGTAAAGTAACTTCTAAAGTACGCCACACACCCATGAGACCCGTGCACATATGGCATCGTATCTTCAAACCCAAGTGCCGCCATGATAGCCCCTAGAGGCTGGCAAGCTTTTGAAGGGTTGATAGTGATACCCTCACGAGCCAAGTTTTTCTCTCTATATTCCCAAGACTTTGTCCACTCAGCAATTTGAGCTACTTTTTTTGGATCTGTAGCTCCAGCGTGACCTTCAAATTCTTGTTTATTTTTAAATACTGCTTGATATTCTGGTTTTAAAAACAGTTTTTGACCGTTTACTATATTGTCTACTTGTTGCATGATCTATCCTTTACTTTGCCCATGGAGCAGTGTTGTAACTCCATACAGGTGAATTAAGTGCCAAATCCATATCTTTTGCAAAAATCGCAAATGCATCATAGCCGTGATATGGTCCACTATAATCCCATGAGTGCATCTGTCGAAATGGTAATCCCATCTTTTGGAATACATATTTTTCTTTTACACCCGCAGCGACTAAATCAGGCTTCAATTTTTTTACAAATTGCTCCAATTCATACTCATTTGCATCATCATAAATAAGCGTACTTCGCTCTAAATCCTCTTTAGTTCTTTTATAATCATCACCATGAGCAAATTCATACCCAGTACCGATAATCTCCATCCCTAAATCTTCATACGCACCAATAACATGTCGAGGTCGAAGTCCACCAACATAAAGCATCACTTTTTTGCCTTCTAACTTTGGCTTGTATTTTGCAATCACCTCATCAGTCATCTTTGTATATTTTGCAATCACTTCTTCAGCTTTCTTTTGAATGCCCTCATCAAAAAACGCTGCAATCTTTCGGATAGATTCCGTTGTTTTGCTTGGTCCAAAGAAATTGTACTCCATCCAAGGGATTCCAAACTCTTGCTCCATATGCCGTGAAATATAGTTCATACTTCTATAGCAGTGCAAAAGATTAAGCTTTGCTTTTGGTGCGATTGCCATCTCTTTATATGTAGCATCCCCACTCCATTGAGCGATCACTCTCAAACCAATCTCTTCCAAAATGATTCTTGTACTCCACGCATCACCACCGATGTTATAATCCCCGATAATGGCTACATCATAAGGCGTAGATTCAAAATCTTTTTTGTATGAAGTATCAGGCATGATTTCATCTCTGATCATATCGTTTGCGATGTGGTGCCCAAGAGATTGTGAAACCCCTCTAAACCCCTCACATGATACAGCGATTGTTGGTTTTGAACTCTCTTTTTTATGTCCTCTTGCGACTGCTTGAATGTCATCACCAATCAAACCGATTGGACACTCAGACTGAATTGAGATACCATTGTTGAGTGGAAAAAGTTCATCAATCTCTTCAAGTGCTTTT
>JAGYNS010000256.1 GCA_018399655.1 Campylobacterales bacterium | reverse complement strand
TTTTTTAAAGTTGGCTATTGCTTTTTCTATCTGTGCCATATTTTTTTGTGCAATGGCTAGGTTTGCGTATCCAAGAGGATTGTTTTTGTCAATCTCAATAGCCATCAGATGGTACTGTTTTGATTTTTCATATTGATGAAGTTTGTTATAGACATTTCCAAGGTTGGTGTATGCTCCACCATTTTGTGGCAACTTCTCTATAGCTTGTTGAAGTATAGCTTTTGCGTCATCATATCTTTTGAGTCTATTGTAAACAGCCCCAATATTTACATACACTTCATAAAAATCAGGCTTGATCTGCAAGGTTTTTTCGTAAGCTTTGAGAGCATCTTCATAACGCATCCACTTATAAAAAACTCCACCCATAGCATTGGTCGCAAGAAAGTTTTTTGGATCTATTTTAAAAGCATTATCAAAGCCTTTGAAAGCTTCTTTATAGTTTTTTTGAGCTTCAAAGAATCTCCCTATCTCATAGTGGAGTCTACTACTTTTTGGATTGTACCTCAAAGCAAGACCCCAAAGCTGTGATACCTCTTTGTGTTTGCCAATACTAAGCAACAGCCTTGCAAACCCAAAATAGGTCTCTATCTTTTTTGGGTCTTTTTTTAACGCCTCTTGGTATGTATCAATCGCTTGCTGAACTTTTGCTAAGTTTTGTTTATACATCTTTAGACTACATGTAATTCAAATGTATTAGTATCATCTATATTTATGGTGTAGCTTGAGCCTACTTGAAAATCGGTCATATCACCATCAGTTGTATCAGTTACCGATACTTTACCCCCTTGAGTATTATTGGCAATATCTAAAGTTAAGCTATCGCTATCACCAATCCAGCTTGATAAAACCTCTGCACTAAAGCTAATATCGTGACTACTTCCGTAATCTATATCTAAAATTTCAATATTTGAAAACAAGGCTTTATGTGCATCTGTATTGGTGAAGTCATAATCTTGGTCAAAATTTCTTAAGTCAACTCTGTCATTTCCAGCTCCCCCATCGACCAACAGCTTTCCTTCTCTTACGGCTGTAAAATCAAGATAGAATGTATCATTTCCACTTCCACCTATATGGTTTATCTCTCCAGCTACACCATCATAGTTTTTGTTGTGCGAATAAAATGAACGCCCATTATCATTAGCTGCTTCAACATTTAATGAAGCATTTGCTTCAATATTAAAATCCTCAATATGATTGTAAGAGTCATCAGTTGTTCTAACTTCTTGTGTACCATCAAGTGTTAATGTATCTGTTCCATTATATCCATATGTATACAGTAACCCTTCAAATCCACTCAAATCCACTCCACTAAAATCAAAATGATCATCTACTCCATTACTGCCATATATAAAAAGCTGTGAGTTTTCATCACCCGTGATTGTTTCAAAAGCATTGTGCTCAAAAAACTGATTACGATTAAGATAGGTTCTCCCTCCAGCACCTAGGTTTAGCACTTCAATATCTTGAATATCAGTATTTCTAAGATATAAATAGGTATCCCCTAAAGTCAAAGTATCTGTACCACCACCTCCATGAAGCACATGAGGTCTGTAGTTTACTATAAATGTATCATCTCCATCATTGGTAGTATCTCGACTTGCATTAGCAGCGTCATCAGCATCAACAGCATCTCCGTAAAGATAGTCACTTCCACCTTGTGAAACTATTGTGTCATTTCCAGCTCCACCATAAGCATATTCATTGTGTTGTCCATGAACTCTTTCGTTCTCATCTGAGTACTGGTCTAGGTTTATATAGTCATCTCCATCTCCACCATAGATTGTATCTACATGTGCTCCCCCATATAGGGTGTCATTTCCAGCTCCACCCCAAATTGTGTCATTGCCATGCCAACCATTGATAATATTTGCATTGTCGTCACCTCTTATGGTGTCATTACTGTAACTCCCAAAAACATTTTCTATGTTTCTAATCGTATCATTAAAGGCGTTAGCGTCACCTGTGTTATTATTCCCATGGCTTGTAGGCAAAGAGTTTGAAAAGTCAACCGTTGCATATCCGTCTCCATCAAGAGTAGTCATATCTAGTTCAAACCCATACCTTGAAGAGACATAATTGATCGTGTCGTTTCCAGCACCACCATCTATAGTATCATTATTTGTTGCATTTTTATTGTGAACTGAATGTCCATA
>JAGYNS010000255.1 GCA_018399655.1 Campylobacterales bacterium | reverse complement strand
GCCGTTATGATGGGAGTGGCTGCAAAGATCAGTTTATCACTCAAACTCTTAGTGGATATTTTGAATTTATCCCATACTGCCCTGAGTCTATAGTATTTGGTACTCCAAGAGAATCGATCCGTTTAGTTGAAATTGATCAAAAAGTGCGAGTGATCACCAATAAAACAAAAAAAGATGTTACTTTAGAGCTTCAAGATATCTCTCAAACACTCGCTAATAAAATAGTTGACGATGAGTTGTGTGGATTTATCTTAAAGTCAAAATCTCCAACCTGCGGGATGGAGAGGGTCAAAGTATATCAACCAACCAATGCCCCTAGTGAGAAAAAAGGGGTAGGGATATTTGCCAATGAGATTCAAAAGCTTTACCCATATCTCCCACTTGAAGAGGAGGGAAGACTCAATGATCCGTGGCTAAGAGAAAATTTTTTGATGCAGGTTTTTTCATATAGCCATTTTAAAGAGTTTTTAAAAAATGACCCCAAGCCAAAAGATCTAGTGGAGTTTCACACAAGTTACAAGTATCTTATATACTCAAAATCTCACGAATCTTATAAAAAATTGGGTGCAATAGTAGCCAATCATGATAAAGAGCCTTTTAAAACAGTGGTAAAAAATTATCAAGAAGCTTTCTTTGAAGCGATTAATGAAAAAAGTAGTATCAATAAAACCTACAATGTTCTATTGCATATTTTAGGCTATTTTAAAAAACTTATCTCAAGTGAGGAAAAAGAGCATATATTGGGGGCTTGTGATGAATATAAAAAGGAGATCATCCCACTTATTGCAGTGATAAAACTTCTTAATCTTTATGTAAAAAAGTTTGATCTAGAGTATTTAAAACAACAAAAATTTTTACAACCTTACCCTGCAGAATTGGGATTAAGGTCAGATCTCAAGGCAAACAAGTAGTATGAAACAAATACTATGGTTTCGCCGTGATTTACGACTAGAAGACAACGCTATTTTATCCCATGCTAAAGATGAAGTACTCCCTATTTTTATTTTTGATCCAAATATTTTACAAAACCTTCCAAAAGATGATAAAAGAGTGACATTTATCTATCAAAGTGTGATGCAACTTAAAAAAAAACTTCAAGAGTATGGGCTTGATCTATATATATTTTATGGTACTCCACAAGAAGTCTTTACTAGCTTACTTCAAAAATATGATTTTGAAACTGTTTTGTGTTCATGCGATTTTGATACTTATGCGATACAAAGAGATAAAGAGATCGAGGCTTTATTGCCTATGGAAAGATTTTATGACTCCTATTTGATCCATCCAGATGAAGCTCTTAAAAGTGATGGAACTGCTTACAAGGTCTTTACCCCTTTTTACAAAAATCTTCGTATCATTTGGGAAAGTAACCACATAGAAAAGTTCCCTTCAGTTCAAAATATCAAAAAACTTTCACTGATCTCTTACAGTGATGACACTGTACCATCACTTCAAGATATAGGATTTGAAAAGCAAGAACTGCCAGAGTTTTTATCAAAAAATCCCCAAGAGATTTTAGAGCAATTTATCCCAAAGCTTCCAAATTATCAACAAGATAGAGACTATTTCAATATTGATGCCACCTCAAAGCTTAGTGTTCACTTACGATTTGGGCTTATCTCCCCTAGAGAAGTTTTTAACGCAGTGGCAAAGTATCAACACAGTGAGTTTTTTATCCGTGAGCTTTTTTGGAGAGAATTTTATACAACTATTTTATACCACTTTCCACATAGTCAAACCCAAAATTTCAATAGAAAAGATATCCCATGGGATATAGATAAAGAAAAATTTCAAGCATGGTGTGATGGACAAACAGGAGTCCCAATCATAGATGCCGCGATGATACACTTAAATCAAACAGGGGTGATGCACAACCGCTTGAGGATGATCGTCGCTTCTTTTTTATGCAAAAATCTTTTTTTACCATGGCAATGGGGTGAAAACTATTTTAGTGTAAAACTTCTTGATTATGAAGCAAGCTCTAATATTGGCTCATGGCAATGGGGAGCTAGTACGGGAGCTGACAGTGTCCCTTATTTTCGTGTATTTAACCCCTACTCCCAAAGTGAAAAATTTGATAAACACAATCAGTTTATCAAAAGTGTATTGCCAAAAGATTACCCTACAACTCCCATTGTAGATATTAAAGCTTCAA
>JAGYNS010000254.1 GCA_018399655.1 Campylobacterales bacterium | reverse complement strand
TACAACATTAAAAAATCAAATAGAAAAAGTACAGGTTTTATGGGATGCTTTTGAGAAAAATACCCATGAGTTTGAAAAAGCGATTTTGGAAAACGATATAGAAAAATTAAACTCTTTATTGACATTTTTTAGCAATGCCAATGATGAGCTTTTGATGGAAGTTGATCTGGTAGTTGAGTTTTATACTCAATATATCGAGGAGAAAACAGCATTTATAAAAAACTTTCAATATACAGCTTTTGCCTTTTTATTTATTTTTGCTTTGTATGCACTGGTTCAATTAAAACAAATAGAGACCCACGCAAGAGAGTTTATGCAAAAATATAAGCAACTCAGCTCAAATGATATAGAAAATATTGAGCTTTTAGAGGTGAATAGTGAAAAAGAGTTTGTTGAGATGGCTGATCATATGAATCGATTTATTTCCAAAGTATCTAGTGCAGTGAACTATTCTCAAAGTGCTTTAGAACAATCCAAACTAGCATCTTCAAAACTGGAGAGTTTAACAGATGAATTTGATACTATTTTAAGTGAAATAGAAAACAATACAGATCTTTCAGCACAGCTTGATAGAAGTGAAGATATTGTGATACAGTCCAATGAAGAGTTGATACGATCAGCAAAAAAATTGCAAAACTTAAAAACAGAACTTGACACTATATTGCAAAATTTTAAAATAGATGAACATAATCAAAAAGGACAAAAATAGGTATGAAAAAAATAGCAGTAGCTTTTACAGGGCAATCCAATAGTGGGAAAACCACGCTGATCATAAAAATAGCGGAGTTTTTACAACAAAAAGATTACAAAGTAGCTATCATAAAACATGATCCAAAAGATAAAGCGATCTTTGATAAGCAGGGGAAAGATAGCTATAAGTTTTCAAGTACAGGAGCGGATGTGGCGGTAGTTTCCCCTACACGAACTACCCTTTTTAAACAGCAAACAAGCACTATAGATGAGATCATAGAGATGTTTGGAAAGTTTGATTATTTGCTAGTTGAGGGGCTAAAAACTTTGCCACTTCCAAGAATCTGTGTTCAAAGAGAAACACTCAACAATGACTATTTTGACTATAGTGATGCAATTGCAACTGATAACACGATAGATCCAAAAGATATACCAAAAGAGTGCACTCACCTTGATTTAAATAATATAGAACAAATAGTACAGTGGATAGAAAAAAATGGAAAAAGGTATTAGATGAATTTAACACATTTAGATGAAAATGATAGACCAAAGATGGTGGATGTCTCTAGTAAAGAACAAACTACACGAGTAGCCATAGCTAGTGGTATCATCACTATGAGTAGTAAAGCGTATGAAAATGTTGTCTCAAATCAAAATAAAAAAGGACCCGTACTTCAAACCGCAGTGATAGCTGCCATTATGGGGACAAAAAAAACCCCTGATCTTATTCCGATGTGTCATCCACTTCTATTGAGTGGGATCAATTGTGATGTGGAGGAGTTACCACAGCTTCCAGGATTTAAACTCACTGTTACTACCAAACTTGCAGGGCAAACAGGAGTGGAGATGGAAGCTTTGACAGGAGTGAGTATCGGACTTTTGACTATATATGATATGGTCAAGGCTATTGATAAAGGGATGGTTATAAGTGATGTGCAACTTGAACACAAAAGTGGCGGAAAAAATGGAGATTTTGATAGAGGAGAAAAGAGATGATAACAGTAGAGTTTTTAGGACCAATAGGAAAAGAGCCAATGCAATTTGATATAAAAAATTTGAATGAATTGAGTGAAGTGTTACAAAAAGATGAGAGTCTTCACCCATGGCTTGAGAATAGTGCAGTAGCTATCAACGATGTGCTAGTAAAAGATAAAAACACCCCTTTAAATGACGGAGACAAAGTATCAATTTTACCTCCTGTGTGTGGTGGGTGAGAATCGTTAAGAAAAAGCAAATAATTTTGCTTTTTTAGATTCGGAACCGAAGTGGTCGGAGCAGAGCGAAGCCACGAAGGAAAATGTTTAAATTACAAGGAATATCTAAATGAAAGAACAACTACTTGAACTCCACCAAGGACCACTAGAAATAGAAAATATCACTAATAGTTGGTATCAAAAATACAAGCTCTCAAACTATGGAGCGATCATCACATTTGTAGGGGTGGTACGAGATGAGGACAATATAGAAGGT
>JAGYNS010000253.1 GCA_018399655.1 Campylobacterales bacterium | reverse complement strand
GTCCCTTATACTTGGACTATTTATGCGAACTCATTTCGAGTAGCTGAAGTTATTAAAAAAAAGTTACAAGAGCTCTAAAATCTTAAAATATTTTATCAATGAGCAATAGAATCAAGCTTTTTTGGCTCACCAAAGTAATACCCTTGTGAATAATCTACCCCCAATTCTAAAACTTTTTCGTAGATATCTTGTGAGTAGACAAACTCTGCTACCGTTTTGATATTCATCTTTTTTGCAAAGTCTATGATAGTTTTGGTTACTATTTGTGAATTTTCATCAAAGTCTATATTTTTGATCATCGAGCCATCTATTTTTATATAATCAACTTTGAGCTTCATAAGATATTCAAAATTGGAATATCCTGTTCCGAAATCATCAATTGATATTTTTGCACCATAGAGTTTGATTTTTTGTATAAACTCAAGAACCTCTTTAAAGTTTTCTATCCCTTCCGATTCTATAATTTCAAATACCACCCTTTTTCCAATGCCACTTATTTGTAGTTTGTCAATGATAAAAGCAACAATATCTTTATTGAGAATATCTTCTACTGAGAGGTTAATAGAGACACTGTAAGGGAGCTCTTTAAATATCTCAAAAGTTTTATCCACCATAATCTTCGTAAGCTTGTGGTAGAGTTTATTTTTCTTGGCAAGTTCTAAAAAGTGGATTGGAGAGATCAAATCCCCATTCTCATCAATCATTCGTATCAACGCTTCATATTTTAAAATCTTTTTTGTTTGCGTATCCACTATTGGCTGAAAAACTGGGATAATTTTATCTTGTTCTATTGCTTGTTTTAGCTTTTTACTCCAACTGAGATTTTTTTCATACTCTTTTGTTGTCGCCATATAGGTGTCATAAAATAGATAGTTTTTCTTTGTTTTTTTCGCCAATTTTAAAGCGATATCTGCATTTGTCAATAAAGTATCATCTCCGTATGAAACTCCAATGGTAACAGTTAAGTTGATATCACTTTGATCGGAGATCTTAAAAGTTTTTCGAGCAATATTTTCACTCACAAATGAAACAAATGTTTCTAAGTTTTCAAAGTTTCCACCTTTTGTACAGATATAAGCAAACTCATCTGCATGTAATCTATACAAAATTCCTGTTGCTGGTGTGATTTTTTGTAAAAAGCGTGCAAAATCTTTAAGAATAAAATCTCCCACCTCATCCCCATAAAGGTCATTGATCTCTTGAAATGAATCTATATTGATGATCATTAAACTGATATTATCTTTTTTTTCTAACCGTTCTGTTAGCTTTCTTCTATTGAGTAGTCCTGTTAACTGATCATAATAAAACTGGTGTTCTACTACATCTAACATAGAGTTAAAAGCATTTTTTATAGAGTCCATCTCCTCTATTTGATCACTTGTATCAACTACTCTTTGGGTTACATCTTTGGATTGTGTGATATTTGTAATAACCCCAGCAAACTTTTCAATTGGTCTTACTAAATATCTATTGATCTTAAAAAATATTGCAAAAAATATGATAAGAGAAAATACCACTATAAATAGCACAAAAAAGTTAATCATCGTGGTAAGTGAAACTTTCAGATCTTCTATAGGAAATGAAACTGAAATAACACCTAAAATATCCCCAACTTCTACATTTGTATGACACAGAAGACACTCATTTTTAGCACTTACTGGATAATAATAATCAATAAAATCGGAATGGTCTATATTTAAAACTTCACTGCCACCCATGGCTTTTTGGATAGACTCATTCGTTTCCCTAAGCTTTTTGTCTTTTTCTATCTCACCATAGAGTTTTGATACATTTTCACTCCTAAAAACATCAACTTGCATCTTAGGGTCAACCGAATTAAGCCTCGTGATGATCTCTTTTAAATCCTCTTTATCCCATCCTCTTTTCATCACAGAATAAAGGCTTTCAAACACAAGCATACTGGTTTTTTTCGCATCAATATGTGCCAAATCTGATATCGCTTTCTTTTTGAGATAATCTCCATATAAAAAAGCTACGATAAGAGTGATAGTAAGAGTTGTAAAAACTATTTTAGCAACTACTTTTTTATAAGTGGTTTTTTGCTTCATTCAAAAAAAGCCTTCTATTTAAATTGATCTGTAGCTTGTACGATAGCATAACTAAAATAAAAGTATAATTATTTATACAGCTAAATTATTAACGTTAAAAATTAAATA
>JAGYNS010000252.1 GCA_018399655.1 Campylobacterales bacterium | reverse complement strand
TAGTAGATGTTTATCATCCACAAATTTATTCAGATAAAAAATCTTTGATCCATATCTTTGAAAATCTTTATTCAAATGCTTTAAAATATTCACATACTCAAATTCATATTGAACTAAAACAGGAAAATGAGCAATTTATTTTAACCGTTGAAGATGATGGGAATGGGATAAAAAAGGATCAAAAAGAGACTATATTTGAACTTTTTGAACAAACTGAGCAAACTATTTTAAATAGAGAAAAAGAGGGAACAGGAATAGGACTGTATATAGTAAAACTATTGTGTGAACATTTCAAATATAGCATCACTGTGGAGGATTCCAATTTAGGTGGTGCTTTATTTATAATACAAGGGAAGATACAATGATAATCGTTGCAGTGGATGATAAACAGATCAACAACAAAGTAATTGAGCTTGATATACAAGAGTATATGGAAGATAAAAATATTTTCGCTTACAAGTTTATAGAAGTAGGAAGCGGAGAAGATGCTATTGAACTCCATGAAAAAGTACAACCAGATATTATCTTTTTAGATATTATGATGCCCCGTGTGAGTGGATTGGATGTGTTAAAAGCTATTCGAGCCAATAAAACACTCAAACAGCCACTTATTGTAATGGTGACTGCTTTAAATGATGAAGCTATACGATATGAAGCGAAAAGTTTAGGAGCTGATGGATATATTGCAAAACCCTTTGACAATCAAGAGATTATCAAAGTACTTGATGATTATTTCAAAAAAAATGATATAGAGACAATAGATCAACCAAAAGATGAGGATGAGTTCTTTGATTTTGAGGAAGATGGGGATGATTTTTTTGATTTTGATGATGAGGAGGATTCTATAGGGATACAAAAAGAGATGATGGAGGAGTTTAACAAATCTCATAAAAAAGTATCCTCTCGTGATTTTTTACAAGAGTATGAAACTATTGAGTATATGCTAGAAGATCTTGAGGAGATTGAAGCAGATGTGTATGAGATTATAGATGATTTAGAAGAGGAAAATCTTCAAACAAGTATTGATAATATCAATGAAACACTCTATAGATATGCCCACTTCCTTAACTCATTTTTAGAGTTTCAAGAGCTGTCTACTTCAATCAATCTTTTAGCAAGACTTATTGAAAAAAAGAATTTCTCTCAGACTGAAGCAAAAAAGAAAGCAATAGTAGCTGAATTTATTAAATCTATTCTCAATGATTTAGTCAACTGGAAAAACCATGTATTTGTAGAACAAGATGCGGTTGATGTGTTTTATTTGAACGCATCATTACTTAATAGCTGTATTCAGCTTGAAAATATACTGAAGGAGATTTAGATGTATATAGAAAATGAAACCCTTTACATAGATACACGAATAGATTTTGAAGAGTGTGAACAGCTTTTACAAAATAGTAAAGAAAGTACGAAAATCATTGTCCAAACCAATGATATCCATCCAGCTGCTATGCAGATACTTTTTTGCTTATCAAAAGAGAAACAGATCGAAGTAGAAGATAGCTTCAACCAAAGACTTTTTGAGAACTTGAAGTTTACAAACGAATGATAAAGATTGTTTTTTTAGATCATTGTTTCCTCAACAGTAAAGTGATGGAGCAAGATAGTAAAGCCTTTTTAGATACTAAGAACCTCCCTTATGAGCTGTTTGTAGCCCAAAATTGTGATGAAGCATTTGAGTATATTCAAAATCAATTGGCAAATATCTTTTTTATCGATATAAGTTGTGAAGATAAAAAGTGGGTGGAGTTTGTACAAAAAACAAATGCACTAAAAATTGAGCACCTTCTTGTTGTGGGGGTAACTGCTTTGTATGATAATATTTCTCGCTACGAAGCATTGGAGCACAAAGTTTTTCATTTTGTTTATAAACCTTTTGACAACAAAGAGATAGAGCATATTTTACAAAAATATATTGATCTTCAAAGTGAAAAGATTGAGGAAAATGAAGAGTTTGATGATTTTGATGAGTTTGATGAGTTTATGGACTTTGATGATGAAACAAATGAAGAGCATCAGCTTATGGAGCATTTTAACCAGTCTCATAAAAAAGTCCCAGCAAAAGAGTTTTTTAGCCTCTTATAGTGAAGATGATATCCTTGTAGATGCATTTACTGATCTTGAAGAAGACCTAGACTGGCTTATCTCTGAACTTCTTTTTGAAGATAATATTGGCAA
>JAGYNS010000251.1 GCA_018399655.1 Campylobacterales bacterium | reverse complement strand
CATCTAAGGGGTTCCTAAAAGTGGTATACTACCCCAAGGGTAGCAAAACTATTTTTGGTCACACTATCTGGCTCATAAAATCCATTGACAACGGTTGATTTTGATATCTTCCACTCATTGTACTCATAGGCAGCCTCTATATCCCAGCTTTCATTGAGGGCATATCGTATAGGGATCTTGTAGTAGTGTCCAGTCGTATCCCCTAGATCAAATTTTATAGAGCCATTGATATACGCGGTCATCTCAGGAGCTATCGCTTCTTGGTACGCAGCTTCAAAGCCTATGGACCATCTTTTTTCATACCAGGTAAACTTTAGTCCCACATCGTAGTATTTCCAATTGTAGTTTTCAAGTAGTCCAAAAGGTCCCGTGATATCTCTCTCCCACTCCCTATACCCAAAAGATGCAAAGATACTTGCATCGTAGGTTGGTTGGTGGGTAGTTTGATAAAACCGTATTTTGGTATTGGTGAGTTTATTTTGTGTGATAGTTTTATATGGAGCTAGTATCTGTCCAGTCACAGTGGACTGTAAAAATCCATCATAATTTGTAGGGCCATCAAAGTGTCGAAGGCTTATTTCCAGTGTAGTGGACTGTTTGTCTCTATTGATAGGGGAGAGTGTTTGATTGTAAACGATCTCAAGCCCATCTATATCGCTATACTCACTTTTTTCACTATTGAGATATGTGCCACTAGGACTTGTCTCTGTATAGTCAAATTTAAGCTGTCCTAGACCCACTTTAAGCTCTTTTGCAAAAAGTTGTGGGCTAAAAAGGATTGCTATGCTAAGTGGTAGTAGATATCTTTTTTTCATCGATTATTATCCTTTTATTGTACTTGTATTTTGGTTCCATCATAGTGGAGCTGTTTGATAGTGGTGTCATTTTCTAGTGTGGTTTTAAGCTGATCCAAAAAAGCCTCTTTGTTTTTTTGTTTATCTTCATAGCTTTTGATAAGTGAATCGATCTCATAGCCACTTCTGCCACCATCGTCCATATTTTCCTGAAGGGTTTTGATACTCTGCAACACACTATATCGCTCATACAGATACACCCCACCAAACAATCCAAACACAACACACGCAGCCACAAGCCACCCATAGGATCTATCATGGTCTATATCTACTGTAAAAAGTGGCTTTGGCAAAGGGTGGCTTTGCATATACTCTTTTATCCCAATAGCATTTGAACCATCTTGTGGAGCATTGATCAAGAGCTTTTCCCCAAAAGGGAGTGCTACCGTTTCATTTGGTAGCATCACAGGGGTATCGATCCCTATACTATCCAAAAAATAGATTTTCGTATCTTTTGAGCCTTTTTGTTTGAGTATATTTTCTATACTTTTTTTATCAAAGCAGTATACAGCATATCGCCCCTCTTTACTAAAAAGGACGATATCTGTATAGTGTTTTGGTCTATCGCTTAAGATATTGTTGGCTATCTTTTTTGCTTTTTGAATCCTTTTGGTAGGGATATCAAGGATCTCATACCAATAAAAAGTAGGGTAGATCACAGCTATATCATAGCCGTCTTGGGTGTGGGTTACGCTTTCATTATCATATATATGGATCAACTTCGCCTCTTTAATCAATTTTATCAGATATTTTAGTCAAATTTGGATAAAATTCTACTTATTGGATACAATTGGATTACAAAAATGATCTAATAGGATATTTTTATTGATTATTTAAGCTAATTGTTATCTAGTTGCAAGTAAAATTAGCTTAGTAAATTTTCGTTTTTCTATTGGCAGTAGGGCACAATATAGTATTATGACTCTATTGTAAGCCCAATAGTTTACGTAAATTATGGAGAGATTTGCTTTGGCGTCTTATCATCGTGCACGGATGAGACAGTGTAAGTCCAATATATCTTACATTACATGTTAGACGAATTTGCAAATTTTAAAACTAACTTTATTGGGTGGATACACTCAATAGTCTTAAGGAGACAATATGACATTAAAGAAATCAATGATTTCAATTGCCGCTGCTGGTGTTATAGCAGCAGGATTCACTGGATGTGGGTCATCTAGCTCATCATCTGGTGGTGGAACTACTACACAACCTACTTCTATAACTGCAACGGATGGTTATGTAATTAACTACGGAGTAACTGTAACTTACAAAGACACAGATGGAAATGAAACAAATGTAACAAGAGCAACAACAGGATTGTTAAACTCTGCA
>JAGYNS010000250.1 GCA_018399655.1 Campylobacterales bacterium | reverse complement strand
TCATCTATGTTTTTAAGAATGAGCGAATGGATCTGTTTGATAGTGTGTTCGCTTAGTAGTTTATCGTTTTTAGTTAACTCTTCTATAAAAAGTATCGCTTCTTTGTGGTTGATAGCTTCAAAATGCTCTCGCAAAAGTTTTCCACCTATTGTGATCCCCTCTAGTGCTACTTTTGTTTCTTGTAAAGTAAGAGTATTCCCCTCAATAGCATTTGAATGATAAGTCCATCGAAGCACTAAATCTTCATGTAGGTTTTTCACTATATCAGGGCTTAATGGTCTATGGCTGTCAAGTTTTGCTTTGAGGTTATCTAGTTTTGCGAAGTTCATTTAATTTACTCTCACTATTTTTTATTTTTTTATTTTATCAAAACTATTCAAAATAACTTATTATCTGTTTATTTTGAAGTATATGGTTGATAAGTGTTTGAATATTTTTTATTGTTGTCACTGCTGTACTTTTTCAAAGTTTTCATCAAGATAGTTTTACTTCTTCATATTGTATCCTAATACAAAAAACCCATAAGCCAAAGTGGTATTTTATTGTCAAATCCCACCTCTATATCATCTGCAATTACATAACCTTTTTGCCCCATTAGTTGACTATCATCTTTAGAGGCTCCTCCAACTTCGAATACTAAAGTATCATCAACTATAAAGTCACCTTTATCATGGTAATGTACTTGATGAGATAGTTCAATTTGTGATACAAAAAAGCTTTCTTCTTTTGCACCTATATCACTATTTGCACACAGTACTGTAAAAAGATTTGGATTATCAAGTAAAAGTTTGTCAGGGCGATTAACTGCCCTCATCCCTACTCCACCTCTTACTATATGGATAAGACTTCCAGCGTCCATTCGCTCTAAATATTTTTGAAGTGTTGGCCATGAAGCTCCAACAGCAGAACTTATTTTTGAGATATTGAGCTCATATGGTTTGGAACTACAAAGCATATAGATGATTTTTTTGAGTTTCCCGACTAAGTATTTGAGTTGATATTTTTTGAAATGTAGCCAAGTTCATCTTAAGCCTTTTAAAATTGTATTTTATAATAATAGCAAGTTTATTATAAAATACACTTTAGACAGAAAAATATATTCCTTTTGTTTATATCTCTTTACAACCCCACTCTGGAAAGTTGTCTCTTATATATTTATTTAAAGCAATTTCTGCATCAGTATACTCTTTACTACTCACTACACACTCTTCACTACTTACTGAATCCACTATCATCCCAGCACCAAGTGTTTCATTGGTATATCGATCTATGATGATAAAGCTTCCTGTGTATCTATTGGTCTCATATGGGTCTACTGCTATTGCACGATCTAGTTTCAAAGTACATTTTGCAATGTCGTTGAGTTCTAGTTTGTCTGTACTCATTTCTTCAAAGGTATTGATATCTTTCTTGTACTCAATTGATTTAAAAGCTCCATTGATCACTGAAGTAGCTCTTTTGATGATGTAATTTGAGTTTAGGTTCATAGGTATTTCAGACATCCATACTATCATGGTGCTTAGTTGATTCGAAACCTGAGGGATATCATCACTTTTTACGATCATATCTCCACGGCTTATATCGATCTCATCTTCTAGGGTTATCGTTGTTGCCATAGGGGCAAAAGCAAAGTCGGTAGTTTGTAGTGGGTAGTGGGTAGTATTTTTACTACTGACTACTAACTTCTCACTACTCACTGCTGATGGTAAAATAATTTCTTTGACTGTAGAAGTTTTTTTTGATGGAAGTACGGTAATTTCGTCGCCAACTTTGATCTCTCCACTTGCTATAGTTCCGCAAAAGCCTCTAAAATTTAGATGTGGGCGGTTGACATACTGGACGGGCATTCTAAAGTGGGTAGTTGGTAGTTGGTAGTTGGTAGTGATTTGAATTGTATCTAATAGTTCCATGAGGGGTTTATCTTTGTACCATGGGCATTTTGGTGAGTTTGTTACTATATTGTCACCATCAAGGGCTGAGATAGGTATAAAAGTAGTGTGTAGTGAGTGGTGTGTAGTGGGTAGATGTGGAAGAACTTCGTTCTTATATTGCTGGACTATTTCATTGTATCTGTCTTGGGAAAAGTTTACTAAGTCCATTTTGTTGATGGCTACGATGATATTTTTGATCCCAAGTAGGCTTGCTATATAGGAGTGGCGTTTTGTTTGAGTAAGTACCCCTTGTCTAGCGTCAATTAG
>JAGYNS010000025.1 GCA_018399655.1 Campylobacterales bacterium | reverse complement strand
CACTTGTGATAGTGATGGGGAGATAGGATTCAATCCTGAGAGACCTTTGTATCTGCACGATGTTAATCTCGATGAAGAGGATTACTTTTTAGGCTTTTTCTTAGTAGGAGCATATCAAGATACGCTAGGGATGAAGCATAATCTATTTAGCTCCCCTAGTGAGGTAAATGTGATTTTTGAAAATGATACAATGAAGTTGGAAAATTTCTTAGAATCTCAAAGTATTATGGATATTTTTGAGGACTTGGATTATAATCCAAACGAAATACTCAATCTCTTATGTGAAAAAATTGATAATACAAAGCTTCAAGAGATTCTTAAAGCTTTTATATATGATAACAGTTATTTAAAAACACTCGCGGCAAAAGGATAGGTTTTATGGGTTTATGGAGTATGATAAAAGAAGATTTTGCTGTTCCAGCTAAAAATGACCCAGCCCTTCACTCAAAGTTGGAGCTTATTTTCAACTATCCAGGGGTTTGGGCCATTGTTAACTATAGAATGGCAAATAAGCTTTATATGAGAGGTTTTAAAAGATTATCCAGAATATTAAGCGGAATCTCTCAACTTTTTACAAATGTGGATATCCATCCAGGAGCTACCATAGGAAGAAGAGTTTTTATTGATCATGGTTTTGGAGTAGTTATAGGTGAAACTTCAATTATAGAAGATGATGTGTTGATCTATCAAGGGGTAACATTAGGAGGGGTGAGTCTGAATCAAGGGAAAAGACACCCCACTATTAAAAAACATACCGTTATAGGAAGTGGAGCAAAGATCCTTGGAAATATAACTATTGGTGAACGATGTAAAATAGGGGCAAACTCTGTAGTGGTAAAAGATGTCCCATGTAGCTCAACAGCTGTGGGAGTTCCAGCAAGAATAGTACGAAGAAGAGATGAAGACTGCAAAGATGAAACCTCACTTCTTGATCACAACAATCTTCCAGATGTATCAAGACAGATGTTTGGGTATCTTTTAAAAAGGGTTGCAGTGCTTGAGCATGCTTTAAAAGAGCAAGATGGTATCGATGTATCAAAAGAGGATCAAGAGCTTGAGCAGATATATGAAAACTTTATAGAAGCTATGAGAAACGAAGAGCCTTAATAGATGATCTTAGCAATTCTAGGGGTCCTAACGGGACTCACATCTGGTTTTTTTGGAATAGGGGGAGGAACCATATTGGTTCCTTTTTTACTTTTATATGGATTTGATATGAAAGTAGCCGTTGCTATTTCTATTATGCAGATGGTTTTTAGCTCTATATTTGGAAGTTTTATAAATTCTAGGCAAAATAAAGCGGTTTTAAAAGATGGAGTGATCATTGGGCTTGGGGGCTTTTTAGGGGGAGCTTTAAGTGGTGTGATTGTTCCAAATATCGATGGGCAGTATTTAAAGTATCTTTTTTTATTGGTGTTGCTATTTTCAATTTATCGAGTGGCAGTAACCTCTACAGATCATGGAAAATCAGTCAAATACCACAGCAAAGCACTTTTAGTAGGAATAGGATTCATTATAGGGATGATCGCTATGAGTATAGGGGTAGGGGGGTCATTGATTTTAACTCCTATACTTGTAAGTTTTATGTATTACAACCTTAAAGATGCTGCGTCATTAGGACTTTTTTTTGTGATCTTTAGCTCTATTGCTGGATTTTTGAGTTTGTCTTTTGCTGGTCATATGCCTTATACCGAAGGATTAATTGTAGGGATCGCTTCACTTATTGGGGTTTATTTAGGGATTAAGATAAAATCAGTGGTCAATATTAAATCATATAAAACACTTACTTTAAGTTTATATGTTATAGTATTATTAATACTTATAAGTAGATTATGAAGGAATAATTATGAAACAAACATTTGAAGTGGTCAATGTAAAGTGTGGTGGATGTGCCAACACTTTGAAAAAAGCGTTAAAAGAGGATTTTGGAGAGGTTGAAGTGGATTTAGAATCGATGCCACGCAAGATCACTCTTGATATAGAGGATGAAAAAATTGAAAACTTAAAGTTAAAACTTCGGAGTTTAGGATATCCTTTAAGCACTGATGAGCTTTCTAGTATGCAAAATATAGGGGCTAAAGCAAAAAGCTTTGTATCGTGTGCTATTGGGAAAATGGATTAATTAGTTAAAGAAGTTTTTTATCGGTGTCATTTTCTTGCAAAATGGCGACGATATCTTTGTAGCTAGTATTTTGAAAATAAAGAGCATTAAACTCTTTGTTTTGTATGATTTGGAGTATCTGCTCTTTGTTTAAGTTTGCGGCATCTGCTATTTGCACTTTAGCGTATGAATAGTTTGTTTGTAAGTACTCAATCTCAATGTGTGCTATCTCTTGATCCTCATTTGCAATAATAAATCTATTGGTTTGACCAAAAGGGACTATTTGTTCACTTTTATTGATAAATATAGGTTTAAAAAGATCAAAACCATTGAGTTTTCTAAGGTCAAGTTTATACTCAAATAGCTCAAGCTGTTGGAGTAGATAATCTACATAGACCCTTGGGAGTTTGATTTTATCAAAAAAGTTCTCTTTATAGGAGAATGTTGTCTCAAATAAAGAGTGTTGGGTTAAGTTTTGCAAAGGGTATGGTTGGTGTTTAAGTCTAACCACATCGCTACTAATATTTTCCAAAAACTGTAAGTCTGTGGAGAAAATCACTTTATTCTCTTCAAGTGTATTGAGCTTTCCAAAGTTGCTACTAATATCCTCTTTGAGAGTCATTACATGTTGAAGCTCTTTAGATTTGAAAAGGGTCAGAAGCTTAAAAAATATCTTATTGGTATGGATATATTGGTTTTGAAACGGTAAAAGCTTATATCGTAAGACATTGGTGATCGCTTTTTTGATATCATCTACTTGTATCCATGCGATCTCTTCATCTTCTATTTGGGTGGTACTTTCATAAATAATTGCAAAAGCCCCTTTATCTATAGCTTGATCAACAGTTGAATTATCTAAAGCTAAGTATGCATCCCCCTCATTTACTTTTGAGATATCGGTATGGATTTGGGTGATAAAAGATATAGCAGGAAAGTTTTGTATCTTCCCCTCTACAATATCTGCTAATGAAGTGATCTGCATAATAAACGGCTTTAGACTTAGCTAACTTTTGTACCAGCTACTTTTTGAGCTTCTGGTCTTAAAAGATGCAAGCCATTTTCATCTTTGGCTGCAAGGAGCATCCCTTGGCTTTCCATCCCCATAAGTTTTGCAGGTTTGAGATTGGCTACGACGCACGCTTGGGTTCCTACTAGTGACTCTGCAGAGTAAAACTCTTTTATCCCTGCTATTATTTGTCTAGGAGTTTCTTCCCCTACATCCACTTGAAGTTTGAGAAGTTTTTTTGATTTTGGAACCTCTTGGGCTTCTAAAATTGTACCAATTTTTAAAGTAGTTTCAAAAAATTGATCTATAGTGATAAGATTATCAGGCTCTTGATCTTGTTGCTTTTGTTTTTGAGCTTCTTTTCGTGGTTTTTCCACCTTTGATTCTACTTTTTGAATATCAGCTGTTACTAAGAGTTCCTCTTCAATTCGTGGGAAAAGTGCATCTATTTTTGTAATAGTCACATCTTCAAGAAGCTCTTTGTTTTTTATAAGTTTATTATAACTTTCTGTTGAGATCTCAATTCCTAAAGAACCTGCTATTTTACCAATTTTTTCAGGCATTACACTCTCAAGAAGAAGTGCAACTTTTGCCATAATATTAGTAATAAGAGCCACTAGTGCCATCGCTTCTTCTTCGCGACCCTCTTTCATCATAGTCCACGGCTCATAGTCTCCTATAGCTTTATTTCCTATAGTGAGCACTTTCCAGATCTCATCAAGATATCTATTTATTTGCATAGTATAAATAAGTGGCTGGGCATTTTCTAAAATAGTATGAACTTCATCAAGTTCTTTTTGGTGGTATTTTTCTACATCTTTTGAAGTGATTTTAAAATCAAAATACTTCCCACTCATCCCACTAATACGATTGAGTAGGTTACCAAGATCATTTCCAAGATCACTATTGATACGATCCATCAAGGCTCTTTGAGAAAAGTCTCCATCTTGACCAAAAGGGACCTCACGAAGCATAAAGTATCGAAATGCATCTAATCCATACGCATCGGCTACCTCTTTTGGATCAACTACATTCCCTTTTGATTTTGACATCTTCTCCCCATCTCGTGTCCACCACCCATGAGCTGCTATGTGATCTGGAAGTGGAAGCTCTAAGCTCATTAAAAATGCTGGCCAAAAAATAGCGTGAAATCGTAAAATATCTTTCCCCACAAGTTGCACTTTTGCTGGCCAGTATTGCATATTGGCTTCATCTGTTCCATATCCTAAAGCAGTGATATAGTTTAATAAAGCATCAAGCCATACATACATCACATGTTTGTCATCATTCATAGAATCTGGAAGTTTCACACCCCAGTCAAATGAGGTTCGTGAGATAGACAGATCATTAAGACCTCCACTTACAAAGTTGATGATCTCTTTCGCTTTTGATTTTGGTAAAATAAACTCAGGATTTTCCTCATACAGCTTGAGCAGTTTCTCTTGATAATTTGATAGTTTAAAAAAGTAGCTCTCCTCTTTGATCATAGAAGTGGGCTTTCCACAATCAGGACACCCCTCCCCATCGATAAGCTGAGCATCAGTAAAAAAAGTTTCACAACTTACACAATAGTTCCCTTCATAAGTTCCTTTGTAGATATCACCTTTTTCATACATCTTTGTAAAAGCATGTTGTACACCTATTTTATGCTCTTCATCAGTGGTTCGGATAAACTTATCATAGCTTATATCAAAATCATCCCACAAAGCTTTAAACTTGCCACTTACTTCATCGGCATACTCTTTTGGAGACTTTCCTCTTTGTTCGGCACTAGTTGCAATTTTTTGTCCGTGCTCATCGGTTCCTGTAAGAAAATAGGTATCATACCCCACAAGTCTTGAGTAACGAGCAAGCATATCCGCTATGATGGTGGTGTAAGCGTGACCAATATGAGCTACATCATTGACATAATAAATAGGGGTAGTGATATAAACTTTTTTGCATGAATCTGACATTTTAAAAAATCCTTGAGTTTGTAGTTTTATAGTCGCGATTGTATCAAAAAAAATGTTATAAAGTGATGAAATGGTATAATCGAAGGGAAGAAATAAACAGAGGTAGAGAATATGCAATTAGAAACGATAGGGAAAATGCTCATTGATCAATTTAGTAAGAGTAGCTATATTTGATAAGTTGAACAATGCACAAACACTTGATAAAGAGGAACTATTAGAAAAATTTCCAAACTTTTCAAAGATGGGAGCTACTTTTGTTACCTTACCATTGAAGAGGAGTTGCGGAGGGTGCATTGGCTCTTTGGTTTCTATCAACACTCTATGACGACTTGGTGACCAATGCTTTAAAAGCAGCCTTTCATGACCCACGATTTCCCCCTTTAAGCAAAGATGAGTTTTCAAAATAAAAGTGGAAATATCTCTTATTGGGGCTATTGAAAAATCACTTATAAAAATTTTGAAGAGTTAAGAACCAAAATCATCCCAAATCAACATGGGGTGATTTTACGACTTGGAAACCATCAAGGGACATTTTTTGCCACAAGTGTGGGAGAAGGATTTTGATATCTTTATGGTTCATCTTTCCATAAAAGGGTTGACCCTTCAACAGTTGAAGGTTACCAGGAGATATTTATCTATACAGTAGAGAAGATTAAAGAGCAGTAGTGATGAATTTTTTATCAAAAACTTGAAGATGAAAAATTTCAGTGTCTTTTGTGTGGACACTATTGTAGCCTCAAAGTGGGACAAGTTGGGATTTGTAAAGTGAATAAAAACACAGGAAAAATAGAGTGTTTGGTGTATGGATACCCAAATGCTATCCATGTAGACCCAATAGAGAAAAAACCTTTGTACCATTTTTTGCCAAAAACAAAACCTTTCACTAAACGGTTGGGTGCAATTTCACTGTTCATTTTGTCAAAACGGCAACTCTCCCAAACAGATCAGTTTCAAACACAAAACTACTATAGCCCAAAAGATATAGTCAATCTAGCTTTACATTACCAATGTGGAATCTATCTCATATACACAATGAACCAACCATATTTTTCCCATATATTGTAGATATTGCTGTTTTAGCACAAAAAGCTGGGTTAAAGAATATTATGGTAACCAATGGTTTTGAATCAAAAGAGGTAAATGTGGTGCGATGGTGGGACTGATAGATGCTGTGAATGGATATAAAATCATTATGATGCAAAATATTAAAAAAGAATCTTGATGGAAAATTGATATGATTTTAGAAAATCTCAAATTTTTTGTCAAAAATGGTATCCCATACCGAGATAACACACACTGATAGTTCCAACACAAAAATGATAGTGATGAAGAGATAGAAACAAATCGCCTCTTTTTATAGCACAAGAACTAAGCGTTGAAATCCCTTGGCATATCTCAGCATTTCCATCCAGACTATAAAGAGATGGAACTGCCACGAACCTCAATAGAAACCTTTGAAAAAAAGCCAGAGATTGGGTATAAAGGGTTGAAAATATCTATTGTAGGAAATATTGGTATTATATAAACTTGAAGTGACTCTATTTTTGCCACTATTTTTAGAGATATATTGTAGTTTATCTACCCTTTTGTAAAGGGTGACCTTATCATCCTCATCATGTATCTCTGTAACCCCTAAACTAATTGTGATAGCTCTTGTCTACGCAGTGAAGATTGTTTCAATAGTAAATCGTATCTTTGTGCTACCTCTTCTGCTTTTTTAAATCGGTATTAGAAAGAAGGATTACAAACTCCTCCCCTCCAACTCTAAAAAAAGATAATCGGTATTGCGTAAACTATTTTTTATCAAAGAACACAACTCTATAAGGATATCCCCAACACTAGACCTAATTGGTCATTAACCTTTTAAAATCATCTATATCAAGAAGGAGAATAGAAAAAGTATATCCCATCTTTTGAAATTATAAATCATCTCATCAATTTTATCTTCATACGCTCTACGGTTGAATGTTTTGTGAGGTTATCTATCAGTGTGAGTTGTTTATGTTCTTGGTGCTGGTTGTGTAAACCTATCCCCATAATAATAAAAACAAAAAGTTGCCAAAGAGCTGGAGCATCAAGATAGAATTCATTCTGTATATCACTCATGAAAAAGTTGACATCAAATTTTGAAGAGACACTTATAGTAAATAAACAATAAGCAAAAGAATAATCATAAGGTATTTCATCTTGATTTTAAAAGTAGCGATGAGCAAAAGAGGATAGAGTCAAAAGATAAAAAAGTGATACTCAATTGAGAGTAAGACGATAATCACCAGCAAAAAATATTGGTAAAATGATATTTTGCTCTTGGGTTGTTGGGATAATATTGTCAAAATTTTTATACAAAGGGTACAAAAAGAAGCAATCCCAAAGTATCTGAAAAAACCAACATCACTATGAAGCTATTGACCTCTTCATAAGTGATATATCCAGCAGTTGCTAGATTGTAAGCGATGATAACACCACTAAATAAAGTAGGGATAACTCCAGCTAAAATGGTAAAGGGGAATATCACTGAGAAGCACTATTAAAATCACTATTGATAAAATTTTCTAATAAAAAAACTGATAAAAGTGGAGCTATTGCATCAGCAATGCTAGGGATGATGATGGATGATTGCTGTATTATATCGGTAGCGATGTTGAAGTGTGCTAAAAAACTTGCTATAAAAATTACCCCCAAGAGCCTTAGAGTCCATACACCTCTACTAAAAATCACCCCAATACCAAAGGGAAGCCACAATAAAGACAATCCAGTAGGTTGCTAAAGCAAAGATAGACATGCCCAGCGGCTGTAAGTAAATATAACAACCCTCCAATAAAGAGGTATAATTTTTCCCTTCATCATAAAAACCTTGTAGTATAAAATAGATATTCACAGATTATATCCAAAGATTGTCAAAAATTGTCAAGAACATTTTTCTTCTAGGTGACAATTTTTGGATAAGATTTCATTGTATGATTTTAAAATAAAACAAGGAGGTATGTGATGAGTATTAATTTAGGGAATAAAGAGCTTTTATATAGTAACTTTTTTATTAAGATGATATAATTGAAAAAATTATTTAAATATAGTAGGTAGTATTTGAAATATATTCTTATTGATTTTTTTTATTGTGTTTGTTCTTTATTTGCTGATGATGTCAAAGTGGAGGTAAAATACCTCATTGATAAAAATCACAGCCATAATATAGAAACTATTTATGGTTATAAAAATCAATTTATCCCCATGGAAAAACAAGTTTTGGACTAAGAGATGATACTATTTGGGTCTATGTCAAAATAGAAAACAACTCTTTAGAAGACTCAAAGTATGTCGTTCAATTTCCTTATGCATTGCTTGATAATCTTCATATCTTAAAATATAAAAACAGTGTTCTATACAAAAGCTACCTTACAGGGGGATCTACACCCTTTTTGATACAAAGAGACTCAAAGCTATGACTTTGTTATCCCAAGTGAGTTAAAAAATGGTGAGATAGAAGAGATTTTTATCAAAGTAAATACTGAAGGGTGCGTATAACTTAGGGCTAAAAGTTTTACCACAAGAGGAGTATAGGAGTAAAGCAAAAATAGAGATTATTATCTTAGGGATATATTATGGGGCAGTTGTGATTATGCTTTTGTACAATTTGGTACTTTATTTTATCATCAAAGATAATGTTTATATCGATTATATTGTGTTTCATTTTGCGTATCTGTTTTTACAGTTAGGGTTAAATGGTTTGGCATTTGAGTTTTTTTGGGCGAATACCCCACAGATAAATCTGTTTTTGTCCCTGTTGCCCCTTGTGATTGCCAACTATTTTCTCTATTCAGTTTGTCAATCTTTTTGCAAATAGCCAATTTCAATATCAAATGGGAAAAGTTTTTTTATTTCACTCAAGTTTTTATGGATTATTACATTTATTTTGGTATTTATTTCGTAAGTATAAAAATCATTGCTTTGCTTTCTATTATAGGAGTTTCCTCTTTGTTTTTAGGAAGTATCTATATATTTTTCAAATTCAAAACAGTCTCTGCAAAATTTTATGTGGTAGCATGGAGTTTTTTACTGTAGGGGTTTTTATCGACAGAGTTTCAAAATATTGGTTTGCTTCCAGTAAGTTATATCACTTTATATGGCTCACAAATAGGGGCATTTTTTGAGCTAGCATTGCTCTCTTTTGCCCTTGCTTATAGGTACAATACACTTTTTGTCAAGCTTTCATATACAGAAAAAGAGTTAAGAATACTCAATAAAAACCTAGAACAAAAAATAGATGAGAGAACAAAGCAACTTAAAAACCTCAATGATGTTTTGGAACAAAAGTAGCAAAAGGTCCAAGAGACAAACAAAGTGAAAAATGCTCCAAGAGCAAAGCAGACTAGCCTCTATGGGGGAGATGATAAACAATATCGCTCATCAATGGAGGCAACCATTAGCTATCTCAAATACTATCGTGTCTATACTGAAACAAAAAAACAAAAGGGGACTTTTGGAAAAAGAGTATGTAGATAAAAAACTCAACGAGATAGAGATACACAATCTTTATATGTCCCAAACTATTGAAGATTTTTTATCCTATTTTAATCCAAAAAAGAAAAAAGAGGAGTTTAATCTAGGGCAAATCGTAGATAAATCTCTTTTAATAGTAGAAAATCTTCTTCAAAAACAAAAAATCGAAGTGGAGCTTTTTATCCCAGAGGATATCAATCTTTTTGGACACAAAGATGAATATATGCAAGTGGTACTCTCACTTTTCACCAATGCTATGCAAGCTTTGCAAAACACTCCATCTCCTAAAATCATCATTAAAGGTTCAAAAGATACTCACCATACAGTATTTTTAGTGATAAATGACAATGCAGGTGGTATCCCAGAAGAGATTATAAATAGAGTTTTTGAGCCATATTTTACCACCAAGCATCAAAATCAAGGGACAGGTTTAGGGCTGTATATCTCAAAAATGATTATAGAAAAAAGTATGAATGGAAGGCTTTATGTTCAAAATAATCATTTAGGGGCAAAATTTACAATTGCAATAGAAAATAAGGATGAAAATGGAAAATAATAATTTGTCAATTTTGATAGTGGAGGATGATCCAACTCTAAGTAGTCAGCTTCAAGAGTATCTTGAGATGTTTTTTTCTCAAGTGTATCTAGCAACCAATGGAGTGGATGGGTATAATAAATATATAAACTTTAAACCAAATATCATCATATCAGATATCAATATGCCTCTAAAAAATGGGATAGAGTTGGTTCAAAAAATTAGAGCAAAAGATAACGACACTGAGATAATAGTGATATCTGCTTATACCAAAACTGATTATCTCTTAGAGCTTATCAAATATAATCTCGTGGGATATTTAGTCAAGCCTATTAAAAGTGAAGATTTGGAAAATCTTGTTTTAAAAGTGATTGAGAAACTCAAGCAAAAAAAGTATCTCTATTTTAGTGAAAATTTCAAATGGGACACAGAACACCATATTTTACTTCACAATGATGTGAAAGTAAATCTTACCAATTATGAGCTTCTTTTGATAGAAACCCTTTTAAAACACAAAAACCAATGTGTCTCTTTTGTCAATATCCATTATAGTGTATATGACTATGAAAATGAATTTAGTCAAAATGCAATCCAATCACTGGTCAAAAGAGTGCGAAAAAAGATCCCACAAGATTTGATCAAATCTTGCTATAAAGAGGGATATAAAATAGAAGTTTGATTTAAAATCTCATACTATAAGAGAGTGAAAGAATTTGAGCATCACTATTTGAAAAAGTTCCATTTACACTATTGTTGAGTATTGATATATCCTCTTTTTTGTTATAAAGATATCCAAAAGTGTAACTATTTTTTTTATCAGGTATGTACTGGAATCCAAAAGAGTAGATTTTGCTATTAGAAGAGGGTGATTCAAAAGATATTGAGCTATTTGGTGCAGGAGACTCATCTGTTGCAAACCCAGCCATCAGTTTTAGTGGGTCACTATATTGGTAAGTTACACCTACTCTTTTAGCGATAGAATCTTTCCAGTTTTTTGCCACTGGGTCATCAAAGACAGCTTTGAGCAATGGATTGGTAATAGTTCCTGAATATTCAAAATCAAGAGTACTGTATTTTGACCAGTATGTTTTTTCATATATAAGTTCAAGAGTGACATTATTAAATTGGTGAGCGTATGCGATAGCTAAAGTTGCAGGCAATGGGATGCTTACACTCGCACCGCCATTATAACCACTCACTCCATTTATCAAAAGATTGGCATCCCCTTTTTGTTTGAGGTCTATATTTGAACGATAAGTAAGTGATAGATTGGTATAAAGTGTAGGTTTATAAGCTAAAGCCGCATTGTATCCATAAGAGAAACTATCCCCTTTCATATCTCTTTTGAGTAGATTTCCGCCAACGGTTCCCTCACTTTTGACAACCCCATCACTATACAAAGCTCTTAATCCAAACCCAAGTGAAAAATTTTCTGTGATTGCGTAAGACAGAGTTGGATTCAATTCTAAAATTCGTAACGAAAACTCTTGAGCAAAGGTTTTAGGGTAGGGGTTTTCCCATCTTTTTGAAAGTCCCCCTGGGGCTGTGAGTGAGATCCCATAACGAAAATCATTGTAGGGTTTTGAAGAGTAAAAAATCGTTGGGATATAGACTCTCTCTTTTTTTGAATCCCCATCATACAATGCACCTCTGTTGTCACGGTAGTGTATACTTGAAAGCTCTATTTGTGAAAGTGAGATACTCAATTGTTCCTCTTTTTCATCAAAACCCATATTGGCAGGGTTATAGTAGGCTGCTTCTGCCCCTTTTGTATTGGCGATATAAGCTCCACTGAGTGCCACTGATTTGGCTGATTGTTGCGGTATCTTCCATCCAGCTGCATAAAGGGTGGCACTTGAGATAGAAAGGGTTATAAAACCGAAAATAGATCTATATCGTTTCATTGTACACTCCATATTAGAATTTTTTAAGAGTATACTATAAACTTTTGTCAAAAACTGTCAGATTGAATATCTAAAAAAAAGATATTCAATTAAAAAGATATATTGACATATCTAAAAAAAAGATATATAATAGAGTATATTTATTGAGGAGTCAACAATGTTTCATTCAGGAATGCCAGTTTATGGTTCAGATTTTATAGATAGAAAACAGCATCTGGCAAAGTTTAATACCTTTATTAAAAACAACCAGCATATAATGATAAAAGCTCCTAGAAGATATGGAAAAACATCATTGGTGGTACATCTTTTTGAACTTCATCAGTATAATAAAATTTATGTAGATATCAAAAGAGCTACCTCTTTACAAAGTCTAGCTGAACAAATTATCAATGAAGCGTATAAATTTGTAGGAGTAGAGGGTATTATCCAAAAAGCAAAAGAGTCTATATCTCATTTATTTAAACAATTAAAAACTACTCTTACAATTGATATAACTGTAGCAGAACTCACCATAGAAACATTAGAAAAAAATGAAAAGCAACTTCTTGATGAGGTTGAGTTTTTTTTATATGCTGTTGATCTTGTAGAGATAATCGCAAAAAAGCAAAATATTAATATTAAGTTTGCTTTTGATGAGTTCCAAGATATATTGAATATAGCAGATAAAAAAATACTTGATCAACTAAGAAGTGTAATCCAGCATCATAGAAATGTAACCTATATCTTTTTAGGAAGTATTGAAAGTGTAATGAATAAAATATTTTCAAGTAAAGCATCACCATTTTTTCATTTTGCAAGGATTATTGCTCTTGATGGTTTAAATATTGAGGAACTTAAAGTTTTTTGTGAAGAGTTTTTTGTAAAGCAACAAATAAGCTATGATCAATTTTTATTTTCTGTAATAGACTATCTTGAGGGGCATCCATTTTATACGATGAAAACTTTGCAAAGTGTTTACTATAAAGTACTAGAAGAGGATAAAGATACCATACAAAAAGATGATTGTATAGAGGCACTTACTATTGCACTTTTTGAAACAAAATCTTATCTTGACGAGGTACTTGAAAAGATCAAGCAAAAAAAACACCACCATAGCGTAATTTGGCACCTTGCAAATGGTAAAAAAAATAAAACTATAGATAGTCCAACACTTTATAAGACATACAAGTCATTAGAAGATATGGGTTATATAAAAAAGCGAGAGAGAGGTGAGTACTATATTACAGATATTTTTTTAAAAATATTACTACAACAAAATAGCGATATAGCATTGATTGAGGAAAAAATTGAATTTTCAGGTTTGGTTTAGTGCAGTTACTTTATAATTTATCAATAGTATGTTTTAGGAGTTTTATGATGAAGATTTGGAAGTGGTTTGTCTTTTTATTTTTGATGTTAGTTTTAACTGGGTGTGGATTTCAAAAGGTGGAACATACAAATCGTACCCAGCTTATTACGATGGGACACTCCCAAGAGATGCAACTAGGACTCCAAGCAAGTGAGCAGATCAAAAAAGAGAATAAAGAGCATCTCAATAGTGATAAAGAGTTTACACAAAGAGTGCAAACTATTGGAAGAAAAATTGCAGCAGTAGCTAATAGACCAGATTTTAAATGGGAGTTTCATACTATATCAAAAGATACCCTCAACGCTTTTTGTTTGCCAGGTGGAAAAGTATTTGTTTATAAAGGGATATTAAAAGCTGCTAAAAATGATGATCAGCTAGCAACCGTAATAGCTCACGAAATAGCTCATGCATTAGCACATCATGGGGCTGAGAGAGCAAGTATGAATCAAATAGTTGGCATTGGTGGACAACTTTTAGGAGCAGCAGTACAAGCAAAGGTTCCGCAGTATCACAATAGTATAGCTATCGCTTATGGGTATGGAGCTCAGTTGGGTGTAGTGCTTCCATATAGTAGAACCCATGAACTTGAAGCAGACCAAATTGGACTGATTTTGATGACTCAAGCAGGGTATGATACAAAAGAGGCTTTAAAGTTTTGGGAAAATATGGGGGAAGCAAGTGGTAAAAAACAAAGTGGTAATGACTTTTTCTCAACACACCCAACCAATGAGAAAAGAATAGAGCAGATCAGGCAATACAATCTTAACAATTAGAGGAGTTTAGGAGTGAGTGAGAGAAGATTAGCAGTATCAGGGCAATTTTATCCAAGTGAACAAAGTGAATTACAAAGATATTTGGAGCATTTTAATAATGTTTTAAAGCATAATAACATAACAGTTGATAGTTCATTGGAGCCAAAAGCTATTATCGTGCCTCATGCAGGGTATATCTATAGTGGGTTTACCGCAAATATCGCTTATAAATATATCCCTGAAGATATAGAAAATATTATAGTCATAGGTCCATCTCATAAGTTTGCTTTTGAGGGGGCTAGCGTGGCACTGTATGATACCTATCCTACACCATTTGGAGAGTTACAGATAAATAAACAGCTCTCAAATGAGCTTCAAGAGCAATATGAGTTTATCCATTTTTATGATGAGGTACATTGTGAACACTCCACTGAGACCCAGTTTCCTTTTATTAAGTATTATCAAGGAGAGAAAAAAGTTGTAGAGCTCATCTATAGTAGATGTGAGTATGAAAAGATTTCACAAGTGATAGAAATGCTTTTGAAAGATCCGAAAAACTTTATCGTAATCAGTACCGATTTGAGTCACTTTTATAGCTTAGATGAGGCAAAGAAAAAAGATACACAATGTCTTCAGGCGATACAACAAAATGATATCAGTGCTTTTAACAGTGAGTGTGAAGCGTGTGGACTCATTGGGGTGAAAGCTTTGGTACGGGTTACAAGTAAGTTACAGCTACAAAGTAAGATGCTTGATTATCGCACAAGTGCCGATACAAGTAAAGATATAAGTAGTGTGGTAGGGTATACAAGTTTTTTATTTCACACCTAAAGATCTTTTTCAAAGTGAAAAATAATATTTTATTATGTATAATGAACTATGACTTATAATATTTTACTAATTGATGACACTATAAATGCAAAAATAACAAAAGACTTTTTACAAAGTCATGAAGATAGAAATATTGTTATTGCAAACAATGAAAATACCCTCTTGAACTCCTTGAGTATAGAGAGTTTTCATTTAGTGATTATTAATCCAGATCAACTCTCACTTTTAACATTAACAGAATTGTTAGATCAAAGTAGAATAAACTATAGAAACACCCCTATAATCATTTTAGGGCAGCATAGTGATGAAGAGCTTAACACTACCAATCTTTTAATCTTTGATTATGTGGATAAAGGGTTCAGTAAAGAGATCATTTGCAACAAAATCAAGTTTTGTCAACAACTTTACAAAAAAGAGCTACAACATGAAACAAATATAAAAAAACTTCTTTATATAGATAGCTTAACACAACTACCAAACCGTGTAAAACTTATAAAAGATGTGCAAGATCCTTATAAATCAATTGATGCTTTAGCGGTTATCGATATCAATGATTTTAAGCAGATCAATGACTTCTTTGGTCATAAAATAGGGGATAATATTCTTGTAAAAGTGGCTAGACTTATAAGCGATCTTGTCCAATCAGTTCGAAATGAAGTGATATTTTACAAGTTTTCTGCTGATGTTTATTGTTTGGCAAATATGAGATTAGATCATGCTGAATTTGAAAATCTTGTCACCTATATTTTAGGAGCAATAGAGAGTGAGGTGATGCTAGAGGATGAGCATGAGATCGATGTAAGAGCCACTGCAGGAGTTACATTTTCTTCCAAAAGCAATAAGCTTATCACAGCAGATATTGCACTTCAAGCTGCAAAAAAACAAAATAAAGATTATATCGTCTTTTATGAAGAGCTTGACAACTTGCGAGAGTATCAAAACAATATGCATTGGACAAAAAAGCTTAAAAAAGCACTAGAAACTGATAATATTATTGTCTATTTTCAACCCATTGTGAACAATGAGACAATGGTAGTAGATAAATATGAGTGCCTTGTAAGATTGTATGATGAGCAAGAAGACAAAGTGGTATCTCCATTTTTCTTTTTAGAAGTTTCAAAAAAAGCCAACCAATACAGCAATATCACTAAAAAAGTGATCCAAAAATCTTTTGAAGAGTTTAGTGACAAAGAGTTTGAATTTTCTTTAAATATCTCTTATGAGGATATTGAAGATAGACATTTTTTAATGTTTGTAGAGTCAATGCTTCGCCGTTATCCTACCATTGCAAATAGAGTTGTTTGGGAGATACTTGAAGATGAGGGGGTCAAAAACTATGATGTGCTATTGAGCTTCATCAATAAAGTAAAAAAGCTAGGGTGCAAAGTAGCTATTGATGATTTTGGGAGTGGGTATTCAAATTTTGAGCACCTTTTAAAAATGGATGCAGACTATTTAAAAATAGATGCTTCATTGGTTAAAAATATTGTCAATGATCCAAATAGCTATAAAGTGGTTCGTACTGTAGTAGATTTTGCAAAAAGTCTTGAGATAAAGACTATTGCAGAGTATGTAGAAAATGAAGATATCTTAAAAAAGCTTATAGACCTTGGAGTGAACTACTCCCAAGGGTATCATTTTAGCCCACCATTGCCATCTCCTACCAAAACGAAGTTTTAGTTATTGTTTTAAAAAATTTTCAATCTCTAAAGCGATTTTTTCAATAGGTTTTGCAGCATCAATAATCAAAGTGTCTAACTCTAATCCCTCTTTATTTCTTAATATATTCAAAGCATCTAACATACG
>JAGYNS010000249.1 GCA_018399655.1 Campylobacterales bacterium | reverse complement strand
CTCATCTTTGTTTAAAATCTCATCATTAAAAAGGTTTGTAAGACTCACTTCAGCTGTTGGAATAAGATAAAGATCTTCCCCTTCTATTTTAAAAAGGTCCTCTTCAAATTTTGGAAGTTGACCAGTCCCTTGCAATGCATTGGTATTTGCCATAAATGGAACATACCACTCTTCAAAACCTCTTTGCCTATTAAAATCTAAGAAATAGTTAATCAAAGCCCGCTCTAGCCTAGCTCCAATCCCTTTAAGAGCTGAAAATCTGCTTTTTGCAAGTTTTACCCCTCTTTCAAAATCGATCATCCCATTTTCGCTTCCTACCTCCCAATGCTCTTTGGGAGTGAAATTAAAAGTTGGTTTTTCCCCTATAATCTCTAAAACTACATTTTCACTCTCATCAACCCCTATAGGGACACTTTCATCTGGTAAGTTTGGGATCTCTAAAGCATATTTTTCTAAAGAAGATTCTAAGGTACGAACTTCATCTTCTAGTAGTTGCTTTTGTTGTTTTAATAGGGCAATCTCCTCTTGTAAAGGGGAGATATCCTTTCCCTCTTTTTTATAAGCACCAAATTGGTTTGAAAGCTGTTTTTGATTTGCTTGGATATTCTCCATCACTTTTCTTTTTTGCTTGGCTTGATCTATATAATCTTTTAGATCAGCTAAAGACTCTTTTGAAACCCCTTTTTTTAAAAGTGATTCACTCACACCATCAAAATCTTTTTGTAATAATTTTATATCTATCATCTATTTTTCCCTTTTTTGTTAGTCTGTGTTTGAATTATTTTTGAAAGCTCCTCTTTTTTAATAAAATCAGCTCCCATACTTACTATAAATTGACTCGCTTGAGCAACGGTCAAGCTTGTTGCTTTGAGTTTACTTTTATGAACTATCACTGTATAGCCACTCGTTGGGTTTGGGCTTGTGGGGACAAACAGTACATAAATATCTTCATGTTTACTCAATACATACGCAGGAACCCATAAGTCATCTTTTGGGTATTCTACTAAAACAACCTCTTTTTTCACATCTTTATTGTTTGGCTTAAAAAGCTCGGTGATTTTTTTAAGTATTGAGTAAATTGTCCCAATGGCAGGGACTCTTTCAAATATTTTATCAATGGAAGAGATCAAAAAAGATTTTCCAGCTCGCTCAATTGATGAGCCAATGGCTGCTAAAAGTAAAGTGATCGCTACAAATAAAATCAAAGTATAAGTGGTGCTATTTGTATAGGATGAAACATATTGAAAAAGATTAACACTATAGCGGTTGATCAAAATAATAAGTTGGATCACAATAAGTAATGGAATAATCGCTAAAGCACCAACAAATACATAACGGAAGAACTGTTTCATCTAAACCTCTAAGTTTTTTTGTTATTATATCTAAAAAAAACTAAGGAACGATTCTTGAGAATTTTAAGTGGAATACAACCAAGTGGAACCATCCATATAGGGAACTATTTTGGGATGATTAAAAAGATGATTGAAAGTCAAGATGATGGAAGTGGAAAAACAGAACTTTTTGCTTTTATAGCTTCATATCACGCATTGACAAGTGTAAAAGAAAAAGAGCTTTTACAAAAAAATATTTTTGAAGCGGCTGTCAATTTTTTAAGTTTAGGGATGGATCCAGAAAAATCAACTTTTTGGGTTCAAAGTGATGTACCAGAAGTTTTAGAGCTGTATTGGATACTTTCAAACCATACTCCTATGGGATTGCTTGAGCGAGCCCATAGCTACAAAGATAAAACTGCCAGAGGACTTGCAACAAATCATGGACTTTTTTCTTATCCCGTTTTAATGGCTGCAGATATTTTACTATTTGATTCAAATATAGTGCCAGTTGGAAAAGATCAGATTCAACATGTGGAGATGACAAGAGATATTGCAAACACATTTAATAATACCTATGGGGATATTTTAGTGATGCCAGAAGCAAAAGTAGACGAGGTGGTAGCTACAGTTCCAGGAACTGATGGAGCCAAGATGAGTAAATCTTATGGCAATACTATTGATATGTTTGCACCTAAAAAAGCTTTAAAAAAACAGGTGATGAAGATAGTAACAGACTCAACAGAACTAGATCAACCAAAAGAGTATACCTCATGTAATGTGTACAAACTGTGTGAGCTTTTTATGGATGAAAATGAGCTCCAAGAGATGCAAAAAAGATATGCAACCCCAGGGGAGGGATATGGGCA
>JAGYNS010000248.1 GCA_018399655.1 Campylobacterales bacterium | reverse complement strand
AAGCTTAGCCTTTACAGAAGCTTTTTTATTTTTAATATCTTCAATAGTAATATTGATAGAAACATCTGTATTGGTTTTGCTCACAAAATCCAATGACTTCTCAATCACTTTTTTTGTGATTTTCGTGTAGTAATTTGATTTTTTGGCAATATCTAAAAAGAAAAAAGGAGATATTACCTCACCATTTTCATCAATAAGCCTTACGAGTGCCTCATGTTTTATAGGTTGTTTTGTGGTTGTATCTACAATTGGTTGTAAATAGACCACGATTTTATCATGCTCTATAGCTTTTTTTATTTTTTTTGTCCATTTAAAGTTGTTGGCATACTGTTTTTCAGGAGAGCTATCGTAGCTGTAGATATTATAAATAATATTATTCTCTTTTGCAAAAGTGTGTGCAAGATTTACCGTTGAGGTTAAAAACTCTGTTGGCTCAAAAGATAAAGAGATAGTTGTACTTGGATAAAATATCTTATCATCAAACTGGATTGTTGAGTAGTTGAGTGTTCTTGAAAGTTTTTGAGTATGCTCTATAAACTTTTCTCTTGAATAGTGGGTATTAAGGATAATAAACTCATCTCCTTGAAGGTGAAAAAGTTCATATTGATATTCTTTTAATTCATTTTGGAGCATTTGTGCAAATTTTGCGATCACTTTATCTCCCACTTGATCTCCATAAAAATCATTGATCTCATGAAATTTGTTGATATCAATAAGTGCTATGGAACCACTTTGTAAGCTTGCAATAGTTTCATGAAGATTAAATCTATTTCCAAGTCCTGTAAGGATATCTTTTCTCATCTGTTTTTCAAGTTTTTGTTTTTGATTTTCTAGCTCTTTTCGTTGTTGGTAAATAGCGGTGATCTCATATCTTGTAGCGATATATTCAAAGATATTGCCTTCTGAGTCTAAAATAGGAACTATAGCACTTTGTACAATATATGGGTCACCATTTTTTTTACGATTTTTCACTTGCCCTTGCCAGATTTTTTTAGCCTGAATCGTTTCCCACATATCTTTAAAAACCTCTTTAGGCATATCAGGGTGACGAATGATATTATGAGGTTTCCCTAGTACTTCCTCTTTTGTGTAGCCACTTACTTCACAAAATTTATCATTGACATACTTAATGATCCCTTTAGGATCAGAGATTGATACAATTGAGTTTACATCAATAGCACTTGCGTAGCTTTCAAGTTTTGCGTAGTTTGCTTGGAGCTCTTTTGTTTTTTCATTGACCAGTTTTTCTAGTTTGGATATGTGATCATTCTCTATTTTATCTTGTAAAGAGCGAATATTTTCTAAAATCTCTTCGCTTTCTTTGAGTGAGTCATACGCTTCAACTTTGATCCTATTTCTTCCATGTTTTTTTGAAAAATATAAAAGCTCATCGGTAAACTGATATATTTTTTGTGAAGGGATTTTTGTAGCACACTGAAAAACTACCCCTCCAAATGAAGCAGTGACCACCCCATGATCTTTATTATAATCGTGCTCTATATCCAACTCTTCTATTCCACTACGGACATTTTCTACAACTTTTTCAAATCCTTTAAGATCGATATCATAGACCAAAATACCAAACTCTTCGCCCCCTAAACGAAAACAGTAATCCCCCGCTCTTTTAAGGTTTTGCTTGGTTACTTTGGCTATTTTTTTAAGAACCTTGTCTCCCTTGAGGTGACCATAATAATCATTGTAGAGTTTAAAGTTGTCCACATCAAATATCGCAAAACCAACAGTTTTATTTTCCCTTTTTGCTCTGTTGATCTCTTTGGAAAATATGATATTAAAATGTCTTCTATTGTACATTTTGGTAAGTTCATCAGTAACAGAAAGCTCTTCAATCTTTTTTCGATCGGTAATATCAACGCGAATTGAAGCATAGCCGATAATTTCACCATTTTCATCAAAAGTGGGAGAAACGCGTGTTTGTACCCAATAGCTTTTTCCATCTTTTTTTCTGTTTTTAACTTCACCTTCCCACATCTCACCACGGGTGATAGTATCCCACAGCTCTTTAAAAACGGAATCTGGCATATCTGGATGTCTGATGATATTGTGTTTTTGCCCTATAAGTTCCTCTTTGGTGTAGCCACTAATATCACACATCGCTTTAGAAACTTTCGTAATAACCCCATCTTTATCTGTTTGAGAAGCGATAAGATAGTTATTGACAAGGTCATTTATGCCGTGATTGCCCT
>JAGYNS010000247.1 GCA_018399655.1 Campylobacterales bacterium | reverse complement strand
TCGATAAAAAAGTGATGATCAATGAAGATATATCCAATAGTAACGAACAACTCCACTTTTGCTGTAATGGCTGTCAAGGGGTCTATCATCTTTTAAAAGATGATGGGTTAGAGAGTTTTTATGACAAGTTAGGGAAAAGAACACTTTCCAAGCCTCTTGCAAGAGGGGAAGATAGTAGTAATTTTGATATGGAAAGTTTTAGACAAAAATATATCAAAACAACAAAAGAGGGCTTTTCAAAAGTGGATCTTATCATTGAGGGGATCCATTGTGCTGCATGTGTATGGCTCAATGAAAAGGTACTTGATCAAACCGATGGAGTATTTGAGGCTTCGATAAACTTTACGAATAATAAAGCAAAAATTGTATGGGATGAGGAGATACTCCCCTTGTCAAAAATTATTGACAAAATAAGAAGTATAGGATACAACGCTTACCCATATGAGCGAACCGAAGTGCAAAAAAAAGCAATTAAATCAAATCGTGATTATTTTCTAAGGATGTCTATCGCTATTTTTGGCTCTATGAATATTATGATGATTGGCGTTGCAAAATATACAGGCTTTTTTACAGGGATGGATGAGGAGATGCTTCGAATTGTCCATATGGCTGAATTTATCTTTGCAACTCCTGTACTTTTTTATAGTGGATGGGTATTTTTCAAAGGTGCATATTATGGACTGAAAAATAAAATAGTCAATATGGATCTTTTAGTGAGTTCTGGAGCAGTGATGATCTATATCTATTCACTCTATGTGCTTTTTGGTGGAGATGGACATAGCTATTTTGATAGTGTTGCGATGATCATTACATTTGTTCTTGTTGGAAAATATCTTGAAGTGATAGGGAAAAAAGGGGCGATGGATACGATGGATACCATCAAAGCTCAGATACCTTTAGAAGCTACCATTATTAAAGATGGTAGCAAAGTGGTAGTTCCTCTTGAAAAGATAGAAGTAGGGGATATCGTTGAAGTCAAACATGGGGAAAAAGCGAGTGTTGATGGGATATTATTGGAATATAAAACTTCGTTTGACGAAAGTAGTATCACAGGTGAGTCTATTCCAGTTGCTAAAAAAAGTGGTGATCAAATATACAGTGGATGTATCAATGTAGGTGAGGTGATCCGTTATAAAGCCTCTAAAAACTATGCAAACTCAACTCTAAATAGCATTGTAGAGTTGTTAGAGGATTCATTAAATTCTCGTCCCAAAATTCAAGAAACCACCAATGAGCTTTCCCAATATTTTTCAATCACAATTTTAACAGTTGCTTTATTTACATTTTTAGGGTGGTATTGGTATGATGGGGAGTTTGAACACTCTTTGGTTGTGGCAATTTCAGTTATTATCATTGCTTGCCCTTGTGCTCTAGCGTTGGCAACGCCTATTGCTAGTTTAGTTGGGATTAGTTGGCTTGCAAAAAAAGGGTTGCTTTTTAAAGAGGCAAAGTTTATTGAAACATTTGCTAAAGCAGATACCATAGTCGTTGATAAAACAGGGACTATCACCACAGGAAAACTTACGGTAAAATCGATCTCTACGCATACCATCTCTAAAGAGGATAGAGATCTTTTGTATACTTTAGCTGATAGCTCTACCCATCCAGTAAGTTTAGCTATAAAGCACTATTTAGAAAAAAATTATCAAAATATGGAACAAAAAGATATTCAAAATATCAAACAGATCCCTGGTGTTGGGATTGAGGCTTTTTATGATGGGAAAACCTTATTTGGTGGAAAGGCACATAGTGAAGGGAAATTTACAAGCTATGTTTTTACCATAGATCAAAATGAAATTGTCAAATTTGAGTTAGAAGATAGTATTAAGCCAAATGCTTTAGAAACGATACAGTACTTACGCTCACAAAATATTGATGTGATTATGTGTAGTGGAGACAATGAAAGCGTTGTATCAAGTGTAGCCAAAGAAGTTGGAATACAATCTTATCATGCAAATATGAAGCCTGAGCAAAAAGCGGAGTTTATAAGTAGATTACATCAAGAGAAAAAAATTGTGATTATGGTAGGAGATGGGATCAATGACTCTATAGCACTCTCTTACGCAGATATTGCAATTGCGATGGGAAGTGGTGCGGATGTTGCACTTGCAGTGAGTGATGTAGTTATACTCAATGATAAAATAGAAGCACTCAAAACAGCTATATATATCTCAAGACGAACTTTTTATTTTATCAAGCAAAATTTAG
>JAGYNS010000246.1 GCA_018399655.1 Campylobacterales bacterium | reverse complement strand
GCATCGGATAATTCCTAAAATTGTAAATTCACAAATAGCACTCTCAATAGCTTTTGATGCATTAGAAGCCTCCCACACAATATCCCCAATTGTCCTGTACTAACGGTTGCGTCATCACAGCCATTTTCGTAAAGAGCATTAAGATAAGCATCTGTATCTTCACTGCCATCTCTAAGTTTAAATATTATCTCAAAATCAAACTCTTTCATTTTAACTATCCTCTTTATATATACATTTATCTACAATTTTTTTGAATTGCTTCGCATGGTTCTGAGTATTTTTCGCATCAATCTATCGCTTTTGTCTTTCAGCTACTATAGAGTATGTATTTTCCTTCAAGTAGGTTGTACTATTTTTTAGTACTTTATTTGTCAATGGTATTAATCTTATTTTCTAAAACTTGCAATTCCTCGATAATTACATCAAATCCAATAACCTCTCCAGCGAACATACTTCTCATTTTTTCATAGTCAATTCTAAAAGCTTCTAGTATTTCACCTTTAGGTACAATTTTTAGTGTGCCAACTTTTGCTTCGTCGTATTTTGCGGCATTTGAACGGTAATAAAATGCCTTATGTTTAGCCACAGTGTCTAAAAGTGTTAAATCTCTTACAGCTTCTATGCCTATAGGGCTTCTACTTAACATCACAATATCATAAAGATGTCTACTTAGTCTCTCTTTTACTCTCTCAACACAATTGATATTGTTTTCGGCATGAAGAAGAGTCACTTTCTCCCAAAATGTTCTTTTTGGACTCAACACTTTAACCACTGCTTTAGAATCAATCTCTGTTATTGCATCTTCCAATAGTGAATTAACTTCTATCTCTTCGGTTGGCAAGTGCTCAGATTTTGTTCCGGTCTCTACAAGTACAACAGGCTTTACATACTTATTTCCATACTCATCATCTTCTAGTGATTTTGGATAGTAAAAAAGTAGATTCTCAGCATTTTTATCATCCAGTGATAAACTCCAATTTTCTACCGCCCCTACATCCTCTTCTATTTTTTCTTTGAGCAATACCAATATTGTATTTTCTAAAAAAACTTCTCCAGCAATTTTCAAATCTTCAACTGCTCTTTTGGCTGCACTATTTGACTCTTTTTGGGCAACTTTATGAGGTGCTTTATCCTCTTCAAAACCTAAATCAGCCATATGAAGTGATAAATCTATATCCTCAGAGAACCTATCTATTAGCTTATAGCATTTAGAGAGCGAAGTGCCTCCTTTAAATAAGATTCTATGCTTATGATCAATTCTATTAAAAAGTGTGTCTAGTATGTAAGTGACCCAAAAATCTTTCTCTATTACATAGGTAGGGTAACCTAGTTTTTCAGATGCAATCCTAAAAGCTTGTGAGCGTTCATTTCTATCTAGTTTTATAAAATCATACATCATGCAACTCTTTTTGTAATATCTTTTACAACTTCACGAATCCAAGATGCTCTAAACTCCGATGCTTCTTCGAGCTTATTTACAATACTTTTATCAATAGTATCAGCCACTCTTGATTTCACATCCTCCTGTAAAGCTTCTTCTTTACCAAGATACTCAAGGGCACTTAGATACACGCTAACTCCACTTTTAGCACCTGAGAGTTTTTTAGGAGATACTTTTTTAAACTCTATGCTTGTTTTACCAATTGAGATTGTTGCAATTTGCTTATCTGTAAGATAGACCTGTTTCATAGGCACCTGCTGTGTTAACCCTAGCTGATAAAGAGCGTTTGCACCATCTGGCACAAAATCAGTATCCATAGCTCTTGAAAGTGCTTTGATAATATTTGATTGTGATGGTGGAACCTCTCCCCAACGGCTATATTCAGGAATATAATAAATTCCTCTTCTTATACGCTTTATCTCACCAGATGCTACCATTCTTGATAGCACTCTTTCAATGGTTGGTAAATTACCTAAAGAGCTAAAATCCACATGAGTAAATACCCAACCAGCTTTATGATTAAAAATTATTTCTTTTACTTTAGTAGTGTACTTACTTAACATATTAGACTCCTATTTGTCTGTAAATAATTAATTATATATAGACATTATAGCATAATTCAATTATTTTTTTGTAAGGTTTAAAACCCCCTGATTGGCACTTTGACTATGACTTAAATGGTCAACTGTCTGATAATAAGATGTAACTGTTCCGCTATGTTGATGCCCCAAAGATGCTGACAATACTTGTGCTGATACACCTGCACTTCCAATTA
>JAGYNS010000245.1 GCA_018399655.1 Campylobacterales bacterium | reverse complement strand
TTCAGTACTTCATGACCTAGGAAAAATTGCTATTGATGATCAAATACTCAACAAACCAGCAAAACTCAGTGATGAGGAGTTTGAACTTATCAAAACCCATACCACAAGAGGATATGAGATACTTAAAAATTCCCAAACAGAGCTTTTAAAAATGGCTGCAACAATTGCCTATACCCATCATGAAAATTGGGATGGAAGTGGATACCCTTGTGGTTTACAAAAAGAGCAGATCCCTTTAGAGGGAAGAGTTGTAGCTATTTGTGATGTATTTGATGCTTTGACCTACAATAGATGCTATAAAAAAGCATGGAGTGCACATGAAGCTGCCAATTTTATTCAAGAACAAAAAGCCAAAAAGTTTGATCCAAAACTTGTAGATATATTTTTTGAATCTTTTGATGAGATCATGACTATTTTTAGGAACTACAGTGAAAACTGATTTTATTGTTTATAAGATTTTTTCCAAAGGGGACGAACTAGAGAAAAAACTTCTTGAAAAACATCTTTTTGCCATACTTATTTTGCTGATTATGGTTGTAAGTACTTATTTAATTATTACCGATATTATCTCTACCCAAAAAGATGGAGCAGAACTTATCAATAAATCTGGAAAACAAAGGATGCTCACACAAAGAGTTCTTGCATTTTATTATCAAAATGAGCTTCATAGTGCTATCCAAATAGAGCAAGCTTTTCAATCGCTTGAAAAGAACAATAAAACTCTTCTAGAAAAACTAAAAGATAAAAGATCTATAAGCTATGAGGATCAATTTTTACACAATATCTTTTACAAAAAAGATGGGATAATAAATACTTTTGAGCTTTATAAGCAAAGTATCCTCCAAAATGAAAGAGTTCCACAAATATGCCGACACCTTTTCAATCTCTATGATACAGCAACTTTGCACTATGAAAATAGACTAAAAAATGAGGTAAAAAACCTACTTATTTACGAAACAATAATTTTGATCGTCTCTATTATTACTATAATTCTTGAGGGATTTTTTATATTTCGACCAGCGTTAATAGAGGTATATCGTAAACACAAAGAGCTTAAAGAGCTCAATACAACACTTGATCAAAAAGTAAAAGATCAAATTGACCATATAAGAGAACAAGAGCAAACCCTCATTCAGCAGTCCAAAATGGCAGAGATGGGAGAGATGCTAAGCGATATATCTCACCAGTGGAAACAACCTTTGACTATCCTCTCTTTGCAACTTGATACGATACAAACTGATGTAAATGATAATAGAATATCAAAAGAGCAAATAGGGCAGGACCTTAGCGAATGCTTTAAGCTTATTAGACACATGCACCAAACAATAGAGGATTTTAAAAACTTCTATAAACCTGATACCGATAAAAAACTTTTTAACACAGCAGAAGCTATTGAGGAGGTTATAAAGATGGAGAAAACCTCTTTATATCGCCATACAATCGAACTTATATTTGAAAAAGAGGATGAAGCAGATCAATATACTATTGTTGGGTTTGAGGGACAATTTAAGCAAGTGATTTTAACCCTTGTCAACAACGCTATAGAACAGATTTCCAATAATATCACACATAACATACAAGAAAAAAATAGTGGAAAGATCACCATCAAACTTTTTAAAAACCAAGATAAACTTTTCGTACAAGTTCAAGATAATGCAGGAGGGATCGACTCAAAAATTATCGATAAAATATTTAATCCCTATTTTTCCACCAAGCACGATACAGGTGGATCAGGTATTGGGCTTTATATGGCAAAAACCATATTAGAAAAAAACTTCCAAGGAAAACTTACTGCTAAAAATATCAAAGGGGGAGCATCCTTTGAGATTCTCCTTTAGATCCCTTAAAAAACTTTTTTGATCACCAAAGACTGTTTTCTCATCCTATATTTTTCATCTGCTTCATTATCAAACTCATCATAATCGATCAAAACAAATCCTTTTGGTACATAGTTTAAAAGTTCTTCTTTTTGTAAAAGAAAATCTGGATTGCTATTTGGTTTGGTATTGATTGGGTGGTGCATATAGGTTTCTACGATCAATATCCCATTTGGTACAAGAGCCTCGCAAAGTTTTGGAATCAATCCTCTATCTAAAAAGTTACACATCAAGATCAGATCATACTCCTGCTTTGGTGGAATATAAAGGTCAAGGTCGATAAGGTGGGTTTTGATATTTGGGATATTTTTACTTTTTAGATCTTCTAAAGCGACACTAGAGATATCAAC
>JAGYNS010000244.1 GCA_018399655.1 Campylobacterales bacterium | reverse complement strand
AATATTTCTTTGTATGATTTTAAAATAAGACAAGGAGGTGTGAGATGAGTATTAATTTAGGGAATAAAGAGCTTTTACTAGATAGTGAATCGATGATTGTAACAGAAACAGACTCAAAAGGGATAATTATCTTTGCAAGTAAAGATTTTTGTAAGTATGCAGGATATAGTTATGGAGAACTTGTAGGTCAAAATCATAATTGTATCCGCCACCCTTTTATGCCAAAGATTGCTTTTAAAAATCTTTGGGACACTATACAAAGTGGTAAAAAGTGGAGTGGAATCGTAGTCAATCAAACAAAAACAGGTGGATACTATTGGGTCAAAGCGATGGTCTATCCTTCACAAAATCAAGATGGAACAACGAAATATATCTCTGTAAGGGTTATGCCTACAAAAAATGAAATAGAAGATGCCATAAAACTCTATAAAACAATTCAATAGAAAGGTCAAAGATGAAAAGAAATATCACGGTAAAACAAAAAAATTTCATTGCTATAAGTACACTTGGACTATTGATTGCCTTGATGATAAGCTACTCTTTTTATAGTATTTTACAACTTAAAAAATCAAGTATTCTTATCAATGAAAGTTCAAAAACTATTTTACACAACAAAGAGATTATTATACTTCATGAACAATTTGTCTCAGAATTGACAAGAAAATTTATATTGAATGAACCTTTTGTTGGAGAACTTGATAATAAAATGTGTATTTTGGGAAAATGGCTTTATCCTTTTTTTGAAAGTGAAGAGTTTCAAAAACTCTCATACCCTTTACAACAAAATCTTATCGTGATGGAGAAAGCTCACCAAGAGATACATAATATGGCAAAAGAATTCACAAAAGGGAAAGACTTAAAATTTGAAGATATTTTTATAGTTTTACCCAATTATCTTGAAGAGGTGATTACCAATTTTAATAGTTTTAATGATTATGTGCAGAGTGTAAAACAACAACAATTAGATAAAAATGATATTTTAGTTACAAAAATTATAGTAGTTTATTCAATTTTAGGGTTGTTGACACTTTTTGCTTTTTTTACTATTGGATATTTGAATAATTATACGATTAAAGCTATTTATGAACTTCAAAATGGGCTTAACAACTTTTTTGATTACCTCAATCGTAAAACAAATCAAATTGAAAAGCTCAATGAATTTAAAAATGATGAGTTTGGTATAATTTCTAAAAAAATCAATGAAAATATGTTTATTATTCAAGAAAATGATGAGATAGATTTAGGGGTCTATGGGGAAGTGATGGCGATCTTTGAAAAAATTTCACAAGGAGATTTGACTCACAGACTTCATTTAAAAGCATCAAATCCAAGGATAAATCATACTTTCAATGCACTGAATGAGATGCTTGATATTCTTAATGATAAAATTGGAGATAATATCATTATTATAACAGATGTTTTGCGTGAATACTCAGAGTATAATTTTCAAATAAATATTAAAAATGCACAAGGAGATGTTTCTAAAGCCACAAATCAACTAGGGAAGATTATTACTTCAATGCTTAAAGAAAATAGTGAAAATGGCTCTACACTTGAAAAATTTTCCCAAATACTTAAAAAAAATGTAGAAAAATTAAGTTCTCTTTCAAATAAACAAGCAAAAGATTTAGAAGAAACAGCAACTGCTATTGAGGGGATAACAAAACTTATTAAACAATCTTTAGAACAAGTAAAAAGTATGTACAACCTATCAAATCAAACAAAAGACTCCTCAAATAAAGGGAAACAATTAGCATTTAAGACAGCAGAGGCAATGGATGATATCAATCTTTCTACGGCTGCTATTGCAGAAGCTATTACAGTGATTGACAAAATAGCATTTCAAACAAATATACTTTCACTCAATGCTGCAGTTGAAGCAGCCACAGCAGGAGAAGCAGGAAGAGGTTTTGCAGTTGTTGCACAAGAGGTTAGAAATTTGGCAACAAGGTCTGCAGGTGCAGCACAAGATATAAAAAAACTTGTAGAGCAAGCTACACACAAAACACTAGAGGGTAGAAATATCTCAAATGATATGATTGCTGGCTATGAACTTCTTGAGTCTAATATTGAAGCTACTACACAACTCATAGAAAAGGTTACAAATGCTTCACACGAGCAATTTGAGGGGATAAATACAATTAATGATTCAATGCTTCAACTTGATAGTGCAACTCAGGAAAATGCAAAGTTAGCTCAACAAACAAATGAAATTGCTTCTCAAACAAATGAT
>JAGYNS010000243.1 GCA_018399655.1 Campylobacterales bacterium | reverse complement strand
GAAGTGTAGATAGGGAGATCTCAGATGATGACAAAGCAAGGATCTACTATGAAATGGCAAAAATTTATGAGTATCAGCAAAGAGAAAATAGATACAAAGATGCGGTCAGAAGATGCAATAGATTGAAAAATAGCGAGAGCTATTATAAAAAAATGTGTGAGAAGATGTAGATGAACAATATAGATATAGATAGTATATTAAACAATATCTCTAGCAATAGTCTTTTTGTCCCTTTTGGAAGAATAATCAATATAAATAGCTCTAGCATTGTAGCATCAGGTCTTGATGTAGCAATCGGAGATATTGTAAGAGTTGAATCAGAGCAGAACTCTTTAAAAGTTTTAGGGATGATTGCAAGTGTGGAGAAAGTGAATTTTACCGTAGTCCCATTCTCTTTTATAGATGGGTTTAAAGCGGGGGATAAAGTTTATTTACAAAAAGAGGGTTTAGGAGTTGGATGTGGATATGGACTTTTAGGGCGAGTGATAAATGCTCTAGGGGAGCCAATAGATAAAGGTGGAAGGATAACAAATCTAGAAGGCTACTCCTCAATCAATAAAGAGACAATTCCCCCATTAGATCGTGGAATAATCAATCAACGATTTGGAACGGGAGTCAAAGCAATTGACTCAATGCTTACTTGTGGAAAAGGGCAAAAAGTGGGGATTTTTGCTGGATCTGGGGTAGGAAAATCTACACTTATGGGGATGATTGTAAAAGGGTGTGAAGCCCAAATCAAAGTGATCGCACTTGTAGGGGAGAGGGGTCGTGAGATCCCTGAGTTTATCCATTATAATTTAGGGGGAGACCTTGAAAACACGGTTATTGTAACAGCAACCAGTGATGAATCCTCACTGATGAGAAAGTATGCGGCATTTAGTGCTATGGCAATAGCAGAGTTTTTTAGGGACAAAGGGCATGATGTGTTGCTTATGATGGATAGCGTCACACGATTTGCTATGGCTCAAAGAGAGATAGGACTAAGCACTGGGGAACCCCCAACCCAAAGGGGGTATCCACCTTCAGTATTTGCACTTTTACCACAGCTAATGGAGCGAGCTGGGTCCAATGATAAAGGGACCATTACTGCATTTTTTACAGTTCTAGTAGATGGAGATGATATGAGTGATCCAATAGCAGATCAAAGTAGGTCAATACTAGATGGGCATATCGTTTTAACACGAAAATTAACCGAAGAGGGTTTTTATCCTCCGATTGATTTATTGCAAAGTGCTTCAAGGGTAATTGATAAAGTTATACCAGTTGAACAATATCAGAGATTTTTAAAGTTAAAAAGGGTATTATCACTAATAAATGAAAATGAGGTACTTTTAAGAATTGGTGCGTATAAAAAAGGGATGGATCGTGAACTTGATGATGCACTGCTTCGAAAAGATAAGATACGGAAGTTTCTCACCCAAGGAATTGATGAGATAAGTCCGTACGAACAGACGGTCAAACAGCTGATGGAGGTGACCAATGATTGATACAAGTAGAAATATGCTTTACCATATGGGTAATTTAAACACGGAGTCTCAAAGAATAAGCTACCAAATGGCAACGGGAAAGAATCAAGAAAAAGGGAGTGAAGACTCACTTTTGCATGCGGATATAATTCATATTGAAAATAAGCTACGAGTCACAGAGAGTTTGAAGCTAAATATTACCAAAACAAATGTGATTAATAATGTGTCAGATTCAAGTATGAATGAATTAAAACAAGCCCTTGATTCTATACAAGTTGATCTAATGAAAGGTCTTAATGATGGTATGGATCGAAGTGACAAACTAGCACTAGCTTCAAACCTAAAAGGGATTCGTGAGACTATGTTTGATCTTTCAAATGTAAAAGTTGATGGAGAGTATGCATTTTCAGGTTCTGATACCACTAAACAAGCTATGGTCAAAGACCCTAATTATGATGAAAATGGAAAAGTGAGTTATAACGGTGATAGTTTTTTAAGAAAAATAGCCGTACAACCAGGAAGCTACAGAGATAGAGGAATTACAGGATATGATGTAGGTTTTTATACTGCTAGTTCAGCAAAAACGAGTGAAAATTTAGTAGTAGCCGATAATGAAAGGGTAGTAGATAGTGAAGGGTATGAGTGGAAAGTAAGTGCTGACAGACTCAATATGCAACGCTATGACCATGATGGGAAGCTCTTCCATCCAGCAGTGCAGATTCCTGTGTATACACAACCAGCAGAATCAGTGACGGTAGATTTAGGAATTGG
>JAGYNS010000242.1 GCA_018399655.1 Campylobacterales bacterium | reverse complement strand
TTGATAAGTTTTTTCTGTTTTTAGTGGGAGATACAGATTGTTTTTTGGATCAAACCCATCAAGATTTGATTCTTCTAAAGTAACAATAAGAGACAATGGCTTATCTAAAAACATCGGATGTTTTTGAAGTGTTTCTAAAAAGCTTTTTTGTTGCTCTAAAACTATAGAATCTTGAACAATAATCATACTTACCACATTTTTATCAAGGTGACCAATAGTATCTTCAAGACCTTCACAATATTCAGTAGCGATTTGCCCACTTTTATCATAATATTGCAGTGCTTGAGTTATGAGTTCATAATGCTCTTTGTTTTCACTCACAATGAGTAAAGTATATAACAAATTATAATCCTTATCTTATTCTTAAAACTCTTTTAATAGCCATAATAACTTTGTCTGGGGTAAAAGGTTTGGTGATCCACCCAGTAAGTCCTGCTTGCTTCCCTTGTTGTTTCATTTCAGGGGAGTTTTCTGTGGTTAAAGCAAGGATTGGTTTTACTTTTGTAGTTTCATGGGATTTTAAAAACTTTGTAAGCTCCAGTCCATTCATCTCAGGCATATTGATATCGGTTAAACATAGATCATATACCATCCCATTTTTTACATCTTCTATAAGTTCTAAAGGGTTGATATAAGAGATTTTCTCTATATCTCCTGAATTTATTAAGTCTTCCATCGCTATATCTAAAGATAAATGGACAGTTTGAGAATCATCAACTACTATAACTTTTTTTGCCATGTTACACTTCCTTTATTTTATTTAAGATTTCATTGCTAAGATTGTTATAATCTATTGCACCTCTTGATCGTGAACTACTTTGAAAAATAGAAACACCATCAATAAAAGCTTGTGAAAGTTTTGCATCTTTTCGAATAAAAGGTAAAATTCTCTCTTTCCCGATTTCTAGTTCCAGTTTTTGAAGTATCTGCTTATGTTCTGGCATACTTTTATTATACATGGTAGGGACTACCCCTAAAAGCTCTATATTAGACTTCACACTAATAGAGTTTTTATAAAAAATTCTTAAAAATTGTAAAACACCTGTAAAACTTAGGTATTCACACTGCATAGGGATAAGGGCATAATCACTCACTTTAAGAGCATTTTTCAAAAGAACATCAGAAGTAGGGGGTGTATCGATGATACAAAAGTCGTATTGTTTTTTTTGCTTGATTTTTCGAAAAAGTCTTTTAAGTTTTGCAGACTCATCTGCAAGCTCTGAAATATCAAAATTGACATGGGCAGGAATAAAGTCTAAAGTTTGAAAAGAGGTATTTTGGATACCATTTTCATATATTTTCCCCATTTTTAACATATCGTGAATCCCTAAAAGAAAATGTTTTTTTATCCCTAGACCTATTTGTAAGTGTCCTTGTGTGTCAAGATCAATAAGAAGCACTTCAAAACCTTTTGAAGCTAAGTTTGTTGCCAAATTGACTGAGGTGGTTGTTTTCCCTACGCCACCTTTTCTATTGGTAATTAAAATTGTTTTCAAATTGTATCCTTCATATCTTTTGATACACCAAAGATTTTTGTAATTTTATAGTTTGAAACAATGAGCTAATACGACTCATCTTATCGGAGTGTCCCAAAAATACATACCCTTTGGGTTTTAAAAGGTCATAAAATGTCACACCCACCTCTCGTCTACTCTCATCATCAAAATAGATAAGCATATTTCTTGAAAATATGATGTCAAATTTCCCTAGTTTTTTCATTTGGTATCTATCCATCACATTGGCAACTTGAAAGTTCACTGCTTGTTTTATAGTGTCGTTTATATGAAACTCTCCATGCCCAAAACGGAAATATTTTTTTAAAAGATGTTCAGGGATAAATTGTATACTTCTTTTATTGTACACACCATTGTAAGCTTTTTCAATCACACCACTATCAATATCTAAAGCGACAAGCTCAATATCTCTTTTTGATAAAAGGGTATTTTCATCAAGCAAGCTAAGTGCTATAGAGTAGGGCTCTTCACCACTAGAAGAGGGAGCACAAAGTATCCTTATCACATCATTTGGAGCTTTTTGAGCGTCAAGTTTTGGCAACACCTCTTCAATTAAAGCTTCAAATTGAAAATTTTCTCTATAAAAATAGGTTTCATTGACTGTGATTTTATTGATCACCTCTTGCAGTATTTTATTGTCCTGCGCAAATCGTAGTGCATGAAAAAATGGACGAAATGTTTCAAATTGTTTTTGTTCTAAGTATGGTTGGAGCTTTTTTGGTAAA
>JAGYNS010000241.1 GCA_018399655.1 Campylobacterales bacterium | reverse complement strand
TTTGTTTTTTCTTTTCCAAAAGATCATCTTTGATACTTTCTAGCTCCTCTAGTTCAAAGTATTCCAAATAGTTTGGATTGATATGGACTGTTTCCCCATCGATTGCAATAAGTAGTTTGATCTGCTCTATAAGCTCTTTTTTCTCTTCCATACTATCCATCAGTTAACAAATTTTTCTACAATTTGCTCTAAATAGAGGTTCATTTTTGGATCACCAAAATCATCTTTTTGGCTTCTGCAACACCCACAAGCTGTCCCTGCGTCGGTAATATCTCCAATAGACTCTATACTATTAGCTCCCTCCTCTTTTATTGCATGGACAATCTCCCCTAAAGTTACTTTTCTACAATTACATACTACATAACTATATTTAAAATCTGCCATCTTTACCCTTTGTGTTTTTTTATCAACTCATACGCTTCGTTGATCTGTTGTAATTTTTCTGTAGCTTCATCTATAATAGATTGACTAGCCCCTTGCCCTGTCACAATATCTGGATGATTTTGTTTGACAAGTTTTCTATATTGTTTTTTTATTGTTGCCATATCGTCATTTTGATTTACCTCTAAAACCTCATATGCTTTTTCAATTGAGAGCTTATGTGCTTGTTTTTTACTTGCATAATAGTGCTCAAATTGAGCAATCATCGACTCAAAATCACTTTTTTTTATCTGCAGTGCATTTGCAATATCTTCAGTGATCATAAACTCTGTTTTTGAAAAGTCATTATCAATAAAAGCCAAATTAAGAAGGTATTCTAACACTTTGAGCCGTTTTTGGTAGTCTCTTTTTGTAAGATGAAAGTATCTTTGTGCGATATCAATAGTATTTTCAAATGACTCCATCTGCTCTTTATAGATCGCTTTGAGTTGCTCTCTTATATTTTGCGAATCTTCAAAATGATTGGCAATATCGGTAAAAGTGTGACTTAAAAGCTCTGCTTCAAGTTCACTTACCTTGCCATCTGCTTTGGCAACTTTTGCCATAAGACTTACTAGCAATCCTGCTTCATGATCTTGAAGATCCCCTTTAAGTTTTTGTTTTCCATCCACTTTTATATTTTGAAAATCGCTACTTTTATATCCTCTTGTCAACATATAAAATACAATACCCACTAGCACTAGTACCAATAATTGTGTCATTTTGAATCCTCGTATGAAATTATCTGAAATTATGTGGAATTTTAACAAAATTTCGGTAAAATCTCAGACTATTTATTAATAATTAAAGGTATATATATGTTTGGTATGGGTTTTATAGAAATTTTCCTAGTTCTTATTGTTGCAATTATCGCTTTGGGTCCAGAAAAGCTTCCTGGAGCTATGGTCGACACCGTCAAATTTTTCAAAAAAATCAAAAGTGAATTGGGTGACGCAAAAGCCTCAATTGATAAAGAGCTTGATCTCTCAGAGATGAAAAAAGATGCAGAGCAACTCAAACAAAGTGTATCCAATATTCAACATATGGCAAATATAGACATAGATGAGATTACAAATACAAGTACAAGTAGCAAACCTACAACAACTGAACTTACCCAAGAGAAAGAAGTAGAAGTGCCTACAAAAAAAGATGAGATAAAAAGTTCAAAAAAAGAAAAAATATCGATGGATAAAGGTAGTAAAGTATAATGTTAGAAGATATCAAACCACATATTGCTGATCTGCGAAAAAGATTAGTTATCTCTAGTGCTACACTCTTTGTAGCTTTTTTCGCATGTTTTTTTGTTTATGAACCTATTTTAGAGTGGATGATGTACCCTGTTGAGCAAGTACTTCCAGAAGGTTCAAAGATGGTAGCTATTGAGGTGCAAGAGACATTCTTCACCGCTTTGAAAGTAGCTTTTTTTAGTGGATTTTTGATCTCACTACCTGTTATTTTTTGGCAGATGTGGCTCTTTTTATCTCCAGGGCTTTATGACAATGAAAAAAAGATGGTGATCCCATTTGTTTTAGCAGCAACTATTATGTTTCTTATTGGAACTACATTTGCGTACTACATTGTTGTCCCATTTGGATTTGAGTTTTTAATCAACTTTGGTAGTACGGTTGTTTCAGTGATGCCAAGTATTGGAAAATATGTAAGTTTTTTTACTAAAATACTTATAGGATTTGGTATTGCCTTTGAGCTTCCTGTATTTACTTTCTTTTTAGCGGTTATTGGACTGGTAACTGATCGAACTTTAAAAGATTTTTTCAAATATGCTATAGTGCTTATTTTTATTGTTTCTGCTCTTTTAACACCACCTGATGTGGT
>JAGYNS010000240.1 GCA_018399655.1 Campylobacterales bacterium | reverse complement strand
TTCTCACTAGAGTCACCTCCAGAGCCCCCGCAACCGCTAAGACTGAGTAAGATAATAAATGTTAAGAGATATTGCATCATTGAACCTCTTGAGTATGTGACCAGTCGAGGCGAATATCCCATTTGTACTGTTTATTAAGCGGTAAAACTGGTGTGCTTTGATCTATCTGCTCATATACATTTTTAACTGGCTCTGCATTCCCATCACGACCGCGTATAAAGTCTTGACTCTCAACAAGTACTTTGTAAGCTTTGTTCATTTTAAGTGCTGAGTTGTGCGTTGGTGTAATCAAATCATACACATTTTCAGCTGATTTAACTTTATCTTCATCTAGTGCACCGTTTGTATAAAACTTGTCATGCACATCGTTTTTGATTCTAAACTCATTACCACCGCCAGCTCTTTTAAAGTAGGTAAGGATCTCTCCCTCACGCTCACCAACATTTGGCGCATCTACCATTTTTCTAAGATCTATATAGCCCCAACCCTCAGCACCATCTACTTTACGAGCAAAAGAGAATGTTTGATCTATTGTTGTACCAATTGTTGAGTGACAGCCCATACAGAAAAATGTCTCCTCATAGCTTTGTGGACGAAGATCCCCATCTTCATCTTCTATAAAACCTTGAAGCCACCATCCATAAGTATTTTCAATACCTTTTTCTAGTAAAGAACTATATTCAGGTAACCAACCCCTATCCTTTTCTTGCCACTCTAGATCATAGACTATTGCAAGTTGGTATTTATCTAATGAGCCAACATCTTCATAGTATGATTGATTTTTGATCATATATCTTAGTTCTTTCAATCGTGGTGCGTTGTATATGCCATCTGATTCACTTGTCCCTATGTATCGAACTGTATGTAAAAACTCTGTATATTTAGGGTATAAAAATGTTTCAACTGGTATATTTGATGCTCCACCCACATAGAATTTTGGTCTTTGTATAGAAGATACTACCCCTAATACACCATCACCGTTTAGATCCACATTAACTTCATTTTCATCAAGATTATCTACTGTTATAGTTTTGAGGTTTTTGATCGCAGCTTCAACAATAGCTAGGTTGAACTTATAAGCTGTTACAGACATGTCAGCTTTGGAATTTTGTCTAAATGGTTTATCAAGACGGATAAGTACATCATCAGTACTACCATTAACAGGCCAAAAAGTACTAGGTAGTGGCTTATAGTTAAAAGCTACCCAACCACTTCCATCTTTAGCAAAACCATCTTCATTGAATGCTTCACTGCCAAGATGGTAATTTTCTAAATCTGGAATGTAACCAGAAAAGTTATTATCTTCAAGCATAGGTTTAAGATCTGTGTAGTTTTCTGTATTGATATAGTTTAAAATCTCTTCATCACTAATTTGTGCAATCTTTTCAGTGCGATCTACAAAGAGGTTTGTCCAGTGGTTAGTAAGCCCCATATCTGAAAATGCGTATTCATTTTGCAACTCACCATCGTGCATCAAGTTGGCACGACCATCTTCTATGGTATCTTGGTGGCATACATAACATGGGTTATGCTGGTGCTCGTGTTTTGTGTAGCACATCGATGTTACAACAGCTTCTCTGTTAAGCAAGGTTTGTGAGCTTCCTATATCAAAGTTGCTCTTCAAATTTGTTTCATGCATTCTATCTTTGTACTCTGGAGCATTTTTTAGTACTACTTGCGTATCAGCTGTAGCACTGTCTTTGTCAATTATAGGACTGCTTTCGTCAATATTAGCGTTTGTGTTATCACTTGAACATGCTCCAAAAACTATGGCAGATAGTATAACGCTTACATAGATGCTTTTATGAAGTTTTTTATTCATTTTAGGTACTCCCTAGGGTATTCTTTGATATTAAATTGTATGACTATAATGTTACAAGATTATTACAAATTATAAAAAAGATAATATATAATTATATTTTTTTTGTGCTATTTGAATTTAAAAAAGGTGGGGGAACTAAAAGTATTTTTGTTAACTATCTGGCAAGTGCCAGATAGTTAGAGGTAGGATAATTACTTAGTAAAAGATTTATCAAACCCTTCAATCACAATAATATCATCAGTTTGGTAACCATCAACAAGGTTAGAACCATCGTGAAGAGTTACACCATCATCGTTAGAGTGTTGAATATTTACATAAGCTTTAGTACCATCAGGGCTAAAGATAAAACCAGTAGGCTCAGCTGATTGATCTTTTACAGCAAGAAGTCTTACACAACCATCAGATTTGATATCTTTATCAGCACCATCTTTAAG
>JAGYNS010000024.1 GCA_018399655.1 Campylobacterales bacterium | reverse complement strand
ACTGAGATGTTTAACTCTTAAGTGATAACCTGCTATACTCCAAAAAATAAATACCAAATAAAACACTTCAAGGATAAAATAATGGTAAAACATATAGTATTTTTTAAGTTGCCAGAAACATTTACACAAAAAGATTTTCTTATTGAAAAGCTTCAAAATCTTAAAAACGATATTGATCTTATTAAAGGTTTAGAAGTTGGAATCAATTTTGCAAATAGTGATAGGGCTTTTGATATCTCTTTAACGGTAATTTTACCAAATAAAGAAGCACTTCAAGAGTATGCAGTGCACCCAAAACATCTTCCAGTAGTAGAGTTTATCAAATCAAACAATATAGAAACAAAAGTGGTAGACTATGAGATTGCAAAGCAAGGTGAAGATGAATTTGGCAATGCGACAATCGTCAAAAAAGCTACCCAGTATTTTGAGGGACAAGTAACAAGTAGAACAATCATAGAATCTGATGGTACAAGAAAAACTCTTGGGGTGATGATGCCTGGTCGATATACTTTCAATACTGAGTTAGCTGAGCATATGGAGATACTCTCAGGTGATGTGGAAATAGAGTTTCCTGATGAAAATAATAAAGAAAGATACAAAGATGGTGAGTATTTTGAAGTACCAGCAAACTCATCTTTTGATATTAAAGTTAACACAGTGACAGACTACTGTTGTACTTATATTGAGTAGTATTTATGGAAGATAATACTCAATCAAACGAAAAAAACACCCCACCAAAACATAGAGGCAAATTTGAAGCTTTAGATAATATCTCTTTGGGTATATCTATTGTTGTTGCTGTTATTTTAGGGGTAGGGCTAGGGCTTTTGCTTAAATATCTTACAGGATATGCATGGACACTTTGGATTGGTGTTTTTTATGGTATAGCAGCAGCTTTTTTAAATGTCTACAAAGCATATAAAAGAGCAAAAAAAGATCTTGATATTTTAGCGGATGATCCTAAGTATGCCCACTTGAAAAAAAATGGTTACAAGGATGATAATGACAACTAAAACTATAAAAGTATTTTTTATAGTTGATTTTTGTATTGTTTTACTGCTATCCTTACTTGGAGAGTTTCAATGGTTACTCAACTCTCAAGTAGCGTTTGTAAGCTCTTTGGTTGTGACTTACGCCTCTTTTCTTGGATATAAAAAAAATATAGAAAAAAGAGTTGATGGTCATATCCCTGAAGATGATAGCTATGATGAGCTTGATAAGATGGATGATCAATATGATCTGTATTCACCAGACATACCACAGCAAGAGGTAAAAGAGGAGCTTACAAAACAGCAGATTAAACAAGAGATCAAAAAAAATAAAGAGGCGTTAAAAAGAAACAATACTAAAAACTTTATAGGTGCATTTGGTGCCATGAGTTCATTGTATAGAATAGGAGGGTATACTTTTTTAGTGGTTGGATTTTTCTTTTTGAATAATAACGACTATCTTGAAGTGATCCCTTATATAGCTGGGTTTTTGATTGTTCCATTGAGTGCTTTGGTACTCAATTTTACTCTAAAGAATCAAGATTCTTATAATACCCAAAGTTAAGCCACCCTCGATCTTTTGTATATTTTTGCAAGTTGTACTCTTCATAAACTTTTTTACATCTTGGAAGATCGTGCTTCATCCCAATTCTTGCTAGGATAGAAGCTCTTCCAAAGTTAAATGAAGCTCCATATCCATTGGCAAACATAAAGCTAAGATTACAAACAGCTGGCGTATAGTTGTTTTCAAAGAAAGCTTGCTCAAACCAATGCAGAGCTTTTTTATAATCTTTTTGTACTCCTAAGCCATTGAGCAAAAAAACTCCTACCATATTTTGTGCTTTTGGATTGTTTTGTTTGGCAAGACTCAAAAAAAGAGGAAAAGCTTTTTTATAGTGTTTATTTTGAGCATAAATTGTTGCAAGATTATATTGTGCTTTATCATTTCCATATTCCCATGAGAGTTCAAAATATTGAATCGCTTTTTGTATCTCTTTTTCATGATAGTATTTTTTTCCAAGCTCAAAGTAGTGATCTGCTGGATTATTTTTTATCTCACTACTGTAGCCAAGACAGAAAATAAGCGTACTTAGTAAAATTTTTTTTAACACAAATACCTTTCTCATTTTTATTGGTTTATTCTACTCAAATAAATGTTAAAAAAAGTTTTTCACATTTTCAAAACTTAAGATTATTTAGAGTGATTTTTACTAGTGTTTATAAGGCTTCATCAAGGGTTTAAATTTATTTCTTTAATATAGTTTAAACACAAAAGCAAAACCTTTATAAACCCTTTATTAAAGGGATCTATTGATGTCAATAGGGTAGATTTTCACATTCAAAAATAGGCTCAAATTTAATAAAAATTTCAACTTGATTTTATGTGGTTTTAAGATTAAATTAGAATGTGAATAGTATGTGAACAACTTAACATATGTTTTACTTTTATGAGTTTTGTTTTTCAAAGTGTTCTCGTATCTTTAGAGCATCGTTTTGGTTCAAAATCTCCACTAGTTGCTCTTTTGATGCTTGTGAAATATTTTCAAAAGTTCCAAAAAAATCTAGGAGTCGTTTTATCTTTGCTTCACCGATTCCATCTATCTGAAGCAGTGAGATTTGCTTATCTTCTTTTCTTTTTTGTTTTTTATGAAAATTAATAGCCGTTCTATGTGCTTCATCCCGTAAATTTTGAAAAAAGTGTAGCCTTGGATCACTTGTCTGCAATCTAAAAATCTCATTTTTAAAATATAAAAGATCTTTTGCTTTCCCTTTTGCTCGATATGCCTTAGCATCAACTTTTTCTTTAGCAATGGCAACTACTTCTATATCTACCCCAACACTTTGTAAAATATTTTGTGCAAGATCTAGTAAAGCTTTTCCACCATCAATTACCCACATATCAGGAGGGGGATTTGTCTGAAATCTTTCAACTCGCCTTGTAAGCATCTCTCTCATTTGAGCATATTCATCATTTGATTCCAAATTGTATAATCGATACTCATCTTTTACAAACTTGTTATTGTCATAAGTAACCATCGAACCTACTTTTGCTTGACCCATCATCTGTGAGTTGTCAAAGCACTCAAACCTAGTAACCATTTTGTCTAATAAAAATAGCTCTTTGATTGAACTATACAGTTTATAATTTGTAGTGTTTTTATCAATCTTTAATAGCTCTATACAGTTTGATTTAGCAGTGTGTAAAAGTTGTTTTTTTGGTCCTCTTTGAGGGGATGAGATGGTTACTTTTTTATTGTACTTTGTAGTTAAAAACTCCTCAAGCTCCTCAACGATAGTAAGCTCATCAGCCACATATATTTTTGATGGGATACTAGGCAGTTCATTATTGTAGTAGTTGACTATTGCCATTTTGTAAATCTCATCATAAGAGGTTATTTGTGTAGTATTAAGGTAGTTATGTACGCTAGAGACAATCTTTCCACCTCGAACAAACATCTTTATTACTACCCCTTTATTCTCACCAATAAGTGTAGTAAAAAGATCAAAGTCTTCATCTTTTGCAAAGTCGATGGTTGATTTTAGTTGTGATTTTTCAATAGATTGGATTCTATCTCGCAACTGCATCGCCTCTTCAAAACGAAGTTGCAGGGAGTATTGTTCGATTTTTTGATGTAAAAGCTCTATTATTTTTGCTTTATTATTAAGATACTGTATAGCAGTTTCAAGGATCTTTTCATACTCTTGAGCACTTACTTTCCCTTCACAAGGAGCAAGACATTTTTTTATCTCATAGAACATACACGCTTTATTCCCTTTGGCACAAGATTTTTTTTGTACAAGTGGCACCACTTCGTAGATACTATCTAAAATCGCTCTTGCCCCACTACTAAAAGGTCCAAAATAGCGGATTGACTTTTTCTTTAAAATTTTTCTTGTAATATCAAGTCGTGGAAACTGATCACTCATATCTACATAGATATAGGGGTATGTTTTGTCATCCCTTAATAAAATATTGTATTTTGGTTTAAGCTGTTTAATCAAAGAGTTCTCAAGGATTAAAGCATCATTTTCACTCTCAACCATTATATAATGAAGATCTTCCACCTCACTAATCATTTTATAAATTCTAGGTCCCAATTTAGTGGATGGTTGAAGCTCTGGGGTAAATCGAAAGTAGCTTTTAATACGATTTTTTAAAACTTTTGCTTTCCCAATATAAAGAAGTTTTCCATCTTTGTTGAAGTATTGATAGATACCTGGCTTATTTGGAAGATTCTGAAGTTTGCTAATAAGTGACAATAAAAACCTTTAAGTTGATTGTTAAAAATAAACGATATTATACACTAAAACTATTAATCTTAGGAAGATATATGGATCCACTTCAAGTATCAGATTTTAGTATACATCCAATTGAAAATACTCAATATGTCAAACCTGTCACATTGAAGTATAAACAGAACAATACCAATAAAACATGGGAAGCGGTACAAGCTCATGATAGTGTCGCTATCCTTTTATATCATAGGATAAAAGATGCTTTTGTGTTAGTGAAACAGTTTCGACCACCTGTATTTATGCACCATAAAGAGTACCCGTATACCTATGAGCTATGTGCTGGACTTATTGATAAAGATTGCTCTTTAGAGCAAACAGCTATTGAGGAGATTGAGGAGGAGTGCGGATATCAAGTACCCATAAACGATATCCAAAAAATAAGCTCTTTTTTTACCAATGTAGGGGTAAGTGGGGCAAAACAGCATCTTTATTTTGCTATAGTTGATGAAGATATGAAAATAAGTGATGGGGGAGGGATACATGATGAGCAAATTGAGATTGTTTATCTCCCCTTAGAGGAAGCAAAAAAATTTATATATGATGAAGCAAAAGCCAAAACACCTGGACTAATGTTTGCTTTTTATTGGTTTTTTGAAAAATACAACAAAGTTTAGAAGCTCATTTAGTAATAGCTAAAGGCGAAAGTGCTACAATATCGCATGAGAATAGATAAATTTTTAAATGCAGTGAATATTACCAAACGACGGGCAGTAGCAGAAGATATGCTTGCTCATAAAGTTGTCCATATTGGTGGCGTAGCAGTCAAAAAAGCCAAAGAGGTCAAAGTAGGGGATATCATTGAGATTCAATATTTGGATTATACTGACAAGTTTGAAGTGCTTCAGATCCCAAAAACAAAATCAACACCAAAATCTGCTCAAAGTGAGTATATAAAAAAACTTTAAAGGAAAAACTATGTTTAATAAAGCACGGCTAAAATTTGATGATATCTTTGAGAACAGAGTACCTGAGGATGAAGTACGAAGGTATCTTATTGAGCTTTATGAAAAAGGGGAAAGTGCTGGAGAGATAGCAGCAGCTGCGGCCGCTATGAGAGATCATATGATCCCTTTAAATTTAGAACAACCACTCCAAGAACAACTTATAGATAACTGTGGGACAGGAGGGGATATGAGCAATAGCTTTAATATCTCTACGACAGTTTCAATTATTCTTGCAGCGTGTGGATGTAAAGTAGCAAAACATGGAAATAGAAGTATCACTAGTAATAGTGGAAGTGCTGATATGCTTGAATCTTTAGGGGTCAATTTAACATTGACCATTCAAAAACAGATCAAAATGCTTGAGCAAACAGGGTTTATATTTATGTTTGCTATCAACCATCATCCCGCTATGAAGCATATTATGCCAATTAGAAAATCGATAAACCATCGAACTATTTTTAATATACTAGGACCTTTATCAAATCCTGCAAGTGTCCATAAGCAACTTATTGGGGTATTTTCTAAAGAGTATGTTCCAAAAATAGCAGGAGCGTTGTGTCAGCTCAATACAAAAAGAGCAATGGTAGTAAGCTCCAATGATGGAATGGATGAGCTAAGTATCAGCGATATTACCCATTGTGCCTTTGTGGAGCGAGGAAGTTTCAATGAGTTTACTTTTGATCCTAGAGAGTATGGGTTTGACCTTTATGATAAAGAGGAGATAGTAGGGGGAGATGCTCTTGAAAATGGGAAAATTACACGAGGTATACTTGATGGAACTATCACGGGGGCAAAAAAAGATATTGTATTGATCAATGCAGCTGCGGCGTTGTTGGTTGATCAAAAAGTAAATTCTACAGAAGAGGGTGTTGAGATGGCACGAGAGATTATTGAGAGTAAAAAAGCTATTGAAAAATTAGAACAAATTATTAAAGTTAGTAATGAGTTGGTTTAAATAAGATGGAATATTCATTAGACAACATAGACGAACTTGCCCATGAGCTATATGAAAATCTTAGAGATAAAAATATTGTAGTATTGCTACAAGGTGATCTTGCAAGTGGGAAAACAACTTTAGTGCAAAGATTTATTCGACAACTCAATGACAACCATGTGGTCACAAGTCCAACTTTTCAAGTTCAATCTATCTATGGGGATAAGTTTTATCACTACGATATTTACAATAAAGATCTTTCTGAATTTATCCGTATGGGACTTTTAGAGGAGTTTGAAAAGCCTGGGATTCACTTTGTAGAGTGGGGCGATAAAGATTTGGAAAATATTTTAAAAGAGTATGGTTTTGAATATATGACTATACAGATTATCAAAAAAAAGCATAGTAGGGAATATATCATTGGATCATAAAATAAAAGTTGAAAGCATATCGAAAAATATTAAGAAAACAACTATCTTGCATGATATTAGCTTAGAGATATCAAGTGGGGAGACAGTAGGGCTTTTAGGTCCAAATGGTGCAGGGAAAACTACAAGTTTTTATATTATCTGTGGTCTTATTAAGCCAACCACAGGAAAAATACTCTTTGATGGGTCTGATATTACACACCTTCCATTGCATAAAAGAGCCTTAAGAGGGATAGGCTATCTTCCACAAGAGTCTTCTATATTTAAAGACTTAACGGTAGAGGAGAACCTTATGCTTGCAGCTGAAGTTTCTATCGATAATAAAAAACAGCGATGGGAAAAGATAGAGGAACTTCTTGAGATTTTCAATATCGAACCAATTCGTCATAGGAAAGGGTTAAGTCTTAGTGGTGGAGAGCGACGACGATCAGAGATTGCTAGGGCTTTAGTCTCAAGTCCACGATTTTTACTTTTAGATGAACCATTTGCAGGAGTTGATCCAATAGCCGTAAAAGATATCCAAAGTATTATTAAACAACTTACAAGTGCAGGGATAGGGGTTTTGATCACCGATCATAATGTACGAGAAACTTTACAGATTTGTGATAGAGCGTATGTTATGAAATCGGGGAGTGTTTTAGCAAATGGAACCGCACAGCAGATAAAAGAAAATGAGAAAGTCAAGGAGCATTACCTTGGGAAAGATTTCTCTTTCTAAGGAATTATGACTTGGTATAAAAACCTTTTGAGTAAAGTGCTTCTATAAGCTGTTTAACACTTCCTACAGATTTTGCAAATTTTCTATCTTGATCATCATTAAGGTTTGCTTCGATCACTTTTTCTGCACCATTGGCTCCAAGCATCACTGGAACTCCACTGACTACATCTTTATATCCATATTCTCCACTTAGCATAACTGCACATGGGTATATCTGTTTTGTATCGCCTAAAATCGCTTCAACCATCAAAGCTGCAGCTTTTGCAGGTGCATAATACGCACTTCCATCTTTTAAAAGTCCAACAATTTCAGCTCCTCCTCTTTTTGTTCGCTCAACAATAGCGTCGATCTCATCCCAAGTAAGAAGGTCAGTTAAAGGAACCCCTGCAACTGTAGAAAATCGTGGAAGTGGTACCATATCATCTCCATGTCCACCCATTACACTACATCGAATTTGTCCCGCTCCATATCCAAGCTGTTCATATACAAAATGAGCCATTCTAGCACTATCTAAGATACCTGCCATCCCTACAACTCTATTTCTATCCCATCCAGTCTCTTTAAGTGCAACATATACCATTGCATCGAGTGGGTTTGATACTGGGACTATAATAGCATTTGGTGAGTATTTTTTTACATCATCCATCACTCTTTTCATAATTTGTGCATTTTTAACCAATAGATCATCTCTACTCATTCCTGGGAGCCTTGGGCTTCCTGCAGTGATCACAATTACATCACAGTCTGCTATATCTGATGGCTCTTGAGCATGTTTAATAACAGTATGCATTCTTGCAGCTTGAACTGCTTGAGACATATCTAGTGCTAAACCTTTTGCTTTGTCTGGGTTGCTACTTGATCGTAAAATAACTTCATGACAATTCCCACTCATAGCAAGAATATAAGCACAAGTAGATCCAACATTTCCAACACCTACTATTCCAACCTTTTTTCCTCTCATTTAATCTCTCCTAATATTCGATAAATTATTATAGTCCATAACGCATTAAAGATTGGGATTACAAATCCCAATCTTTAAAAATATTTCTGTAAGGTTACAAGAGGTAATAGTATTTACCTCGTTGTAGATGTTTTAGATACTATCAATAATACTATTGAGTGTAGCAGATGGTCTCATAGCAGCAAATGCTTTTGCATCGTCTGGCTTATAATATCCACCAATATCTTGTGGTTTCCCTTCACTTGCTAATAGCTCAGAGATAATTTTATCTTCATTTTCAGTTAATGCTTTTGCCACTGGAGCAAATTTTGCAGCAAGCTCGGCATTATCAGATTTAGCTAATGCATCTGCCCAATACTGAGCTACGAAAAAGTGTGATGCTCTATTATCTGGCTCTCCAACTTTTCTTGAAGGTGCTTTATTGTTGTCAAGATACCCTTGGTTTGCTTTATCTAAAGCTGCACATACAGCTTCGGTAGCTGGGTTAGGGTTCTTTTGACTAATCATTCTAAGTGATTCTGCTAAAGCTAAGAACTCACCTAAAGAATCCCATCTTAAGTGACCTTGCTCAACAAATTGATCAACATGCTTAGGTGCACTACCACCAGCACCTGTTTCAAATAATCCTCCACCAGCGATTAATGGAACGATTGAAAGCATTTTTGCACTTGTTCCTAGCTCTAAAATAGGGTACATATCAGTTAAATGATCTCTTAATACATTTCCTGTTGCAGCAATTGTATTTTTCCCTTCTCTTACTCTTGCATTGGTGTATGCTGTTGCATCTTGAACATTTTTAATGCACCACTCAACACCATTTGTATCAAACTCACCAATATAAGCATCAATTTTTTTAATAAGGTTTGCATCATGTGCTCTATTCTCATCTAGCCAGAATACCACTGGATCTCCAGTAAGTCTTCCTCTTTCAACTGCAAGTCTAATCCAATCTTTGATTGGGATATCTTTTGTTCGAGACATTCTCCAGATATCACCAGCTTCAACCTCATGAGAAGTCAATACATTTCCAGCTGCATCTTTTACTTCAACTGTTCCAGATTCTGCCATCTCAAATGTAGTAGGGTGTGAACCATACTCTTCAGCTTTTTGAGCCATAAGACCAACATTTGCAACATTACCCATAGTCGTTACATCATATTGACCATTTTTCACACAATCATCTACCATACCTTGATGGAATCTTGCATATGATGAATCAGGGATTACAGATACACACTCTTGAAGTGCATCATCTTTGTTCCACATTTTACCACCATCTCTTACAACTACTGGCATAGAAGCATCGATAATAATATCATTTGATGCGTGTAAGTTTGTGATACCTTTTGTTGAATCAACCATAGCCATTGGTGGTTGTGTTTCATAACAAGCGTCAATCGCAGCTTTTATCTCAGCTTCTTTTGCACTTCCTGCAATTCTTTTGTAAAGATCACCTAAACCTAAGTTTGGATTCACACCACACGCTTTAAGCTCATCACCAAATTTCTCAAATACAGGCTTGAAATATACTTTAATAGCATGACCAAACATAATAGGATCACTTACTTTCATCATAGTAGCTTTTAAGTGAAGTGACCAAAGTACTCCATTTTCTTTTGCTCTATCTAAAGTATCTTGATAAAATGATTGAAGTTTATTTACAGACATAAAAGTAGTATCTAAAACTTCTTTATCTAAACAATCAAGCTCTTTTAAACATTTTCCATTTAAGTTAATAGTAACTTTTTGATCACCATTAACTACTACAGATTGCTCATTTGAATAAAAATCACCATCTCCATCCATATGATCAACATACGCTTTTGAAGGGTTTTCAAAAGACTTCAATTTGTGAGGATTTTTTTGAGCAAAGCTTTTAACAGCTGCTGCTGCTCTTCTATCTGAGTTTCCTTCTCTTAATACTGGGTTAACAGCCGATCCTAAACAAGTTGCATATTTCTCTTGAATAGCTTTTTCCTCATCATTTTTTGGCTCATATGGATAATCTGGAATATCATATCCTTGACCTTGAAGCTCTTCGATACACTCAACTAATTGAGTCACTGAAGCAGAAATGTTTGGGAGTTTAATAACATTTCCACCTGGAGTTTTTACAACTTCACCTAACTTTGATAATTCATCACTCCCTTGTCCCATTGCTGCAAGTACTCTACCTGCTAAAGAGATATCTGTTAATTCAACATCAACATCTCCCGCCTTACAAAATTTTTGTACAATTGGTAAGAATGAATAAGTTGCTAAAGCTGGAGCTTCATCAATTTTTGACCATAAGATTTTTGCCATGTTTTATCCTTGTTTTGAGTTTAATATATTTTCAAAACAGATTGTAACACTACAATGATTGTCTTCAACTAATAAAGGAAAAAATAAAGAGATTTTTTTATTGATTTGTTACTTTATTACACACTATAAGTTTTGAATGTTACAAATCGTAATACTAATCCCAAAGCTTTCGTAGCTTATCACTTCTATTTACTTGTGGTTTAGGTTTCGCTTGAGGGGTTTGTTGCACAACGGGTGCTTTTTTTACTACTTGTTTTTTTGGCGTAGGCTTAGGTGCGGGTTGAGTCTTTTTTACATTTCTAAGTTTTTGGATATTTTGCCTATGCTCTTTATAGGTTTTGCTAAATGCATGACCATCCCCTTGCGTGTTTTTCACAAAATATAAAAACTCTGTTTTTGCTGGAAATATCGCAGCTTTTATTGCATCAAACTCTATAGCACATACAGGGTCATTTGGAATCCCTCTGTTTTTATAGGTGTTGTATGAACTTGTGTCATTTTGTATCATAGCAGGGGTAACTCTTGTATTTGAAAACTCCCCATAATTTAAAGAGCCATCCATTTGAAGTTTCATATTTTTTTTCAATCGATTATGAATAACACTAGAGACCAAAGGCATCTCCTCTATATTGGCAGCTTCTTTTTGGATGATTGAAGCCATAGTTACATATCTGTACCAATTTTTTTGATTGTAACTACCAAAAATCTTTGTACTTAGTCGTTCATATTTTGTATGAGTTATCCCTAAAAGGTGTCTTAAGAGTTGCTCCTCCTCCATACCAATAGGGAGATGGTAAGTATCAGCTATGATGTTTCCATCTTTTTTATATGCTAATTGGAAATAAAGCTCAAAAAGTCTTTCTTGTGATATATGAAGAGTTTTTGCAACATCTTGTAAAAAGAAGTAGTAAGTTTGACCAGGGGTTAAAGTAACTTTTCGTAAAGCAGCTTTTGAAGTTGTAAGTTTATGCAAAAAGTCAAGCTTTGTCATACTTGTAGATTTTAGATCGATCCAACCACTTTGAGGATAGCCCAACATTTTTACACTAATAAGGTCTAGAAAGTTTAGATCAAAATCTTTTTTATCTAGATATGATATAATGTAATTTGTACTTCCTTTGGGTATAAAAATAACCCGTTTTGTTTGAACTTCAAAAGTGAAGTAGTATCCAAGTACAATAATTAAAACAAGGAAAAGTTCTATAATGGTAAAAAATATTTTAATAGCTTTGGGTATTTTATTGTCTATTGTTTTAATGTTTTTTATCTCTTTATCAAATGGGATTCGTCTTGGTAACTTTTCATACGAAAATGTATCTATTGAGGGATTGTATCTAAAATATGATGAAAAAATCATAATTGACACCCAAAGTGTAAGTGTATTTAGCCAATATGATCCAAATAAAAAACTTGCCCAGTTTAAATTAAAATTTTCTATTGAAAGTTTTTTTGATAACTATTTTCTCCGTGTGTACAACTTTACCCTTTTTGAACCATACTTAAAAGTTACAGGGGATATCCTTCTTGATCCTACTAAAATCGATTTACAAAATATCTCTGATCTTTATTTTAATAATTTTTCTATTCAGTTTAGTAGAAATCTAAGCCCAGTAACGGCTGAAAAATGTTTTGTAGAATATAAAAAGGAGAGTTTCTATTTTACATTTGACAAACCAAAATACAAAAGTGTCGATATAACCTCTAGTAAGGTTTCAATTGTTGAGTATGATTATGTAGACTTACAGATCAACTCAAAACAGATGCTTAATAGTGATGTTTTGGAGCTTTTGAGTAACTACAAAGTGAATATACCAGTGGAGCAGTTAAGCGGTACCAATGAAACAAGTGTGCGGGTCAAGATCCCTTTTGATATGAAAAAAGATTTGGATATACACTCAAGTATCTCTTTGGAAAATGGAAAAATACTACTCTATGGTATCCCTTTGTATACTCAAAAACTCCAATTAAACTTAGACAATCGCTACTTATATGGGGAGGGGAAATTATTTCAAAATAAAAATAATCCTCAAAACCTTTTGTATGATATAGATACAAACTTTCAAATTGACTTTCAAGAAGAGGATGTAAAAGGGGAGTTTGAAGTACAAAATACCCAATTTGAAACGATACAATTAGCCAAAACTAATGGAAATTTTTTTCTTAATTTTAAAAATCAATTCACTGCAGATGTAGAATTAGAAAAAAACAGCCAACTTCAAGTGGGTCAAGATTTTTTTGATCTTGAAAAGTTTTCTACACATTATAATAATTTGGATCAAACCTTTTCAAGTGATCTTAAAGCAAAACATAAAAATTATGATCTATCATTGGACATAAAGGATCAATTTTCACTCAACTCTTTAGAATCAAAGGGGATTTTAAAGACAAGTTTAAAATACGATGATATCTTTTTTGAGCATGATATGATCCACTATCAAACCTCTTTTGAAGATAAGTTTACTTTGAATTTTCAAGGGGAGGATCTAAAAGTAAGATATCAAGACAATAGTATGCTAGTAAATGATATCCAAGGGGTATATCAAAATAAAAAAATAAACGGTGAAGCGAAAAGAGTTCATATCCAAAATAACGACCCTGTAGCCTCTTTTGGAAAGATTGATTTTGACATTGATGAAAACAACAAAGTTCATCTTCAAACTCCAGTGATGAAAGTTCATGCTATAGATCTTCCATTTGAGATTAAAAATATTGATCTTCACTTACTCAAAGAAAACCTTACTTTTGCCTCTACACTTGATAAATCTCACACAATACAAGGGGAGTTGAATGTAGACTCAGGAGCGATCGATGGCAAACTCAAAAAAGATGCTACAGAGTTGGGATTTCAAGGAAATATTTACACTCCAAAAAACCTCACAGTGGTAAACCTAGGACTTCAATACAAAGAGAATAAAGATAACTCTTATGAGATCGCAATAGCAAAACCAAAAGCGCTTCAAGAGTATTTTGATTTTTTGATTATGGATGAGCAAAGCTCTATAAATATTAAAAAACAAACCAATCAAGATGCTTTTGAAGTAGATATGGTAAATATTGATTATGACCTATTTACAAGACAAGAGGAAACAAATAAAGAGGATTCGTACAATACAAATGATATCGTTGCAAATATCAACTGGAGCACTAGCTCTATTTATCTAGGAAAATATAAAATACCTTTTGAAAAAGCGATAGTAAACTTATCTAAAGATATTTCCCATACCAATCTGAAAGGGAAGGACAATACTAATGTCAATATTAAAAAAGATGCTCATGAGCTTATCATCACTTCAAGCAATATTGGAAGTGCATTTGTAAACAGTATATTTCAAAAAAAATATCTTGATAATGGCTATTTTGAGTTTTTCTTAACAAATAAAAAGCAAAATAGATATGAGGGGGTTGTAAAAATAAATGGTGTTACTTTCAAAGAGCTTCAGTTTGTAGACAATCTTTTGTTATTTGTAAATACCACCCCTGCATTGATCAATCCACTTTTAGCAATACCTACTTTTTTGCGATTTGGTGCGAGTGGATTTAAAGTAGATGGATACCACGCGATAGAGGGAGGGTTTCAGTTTATCTATTATAAAGAGGAGCAAATTTTAGAGCTTTTTAATATCAAAACCGTAAGCAATATCAATAATTTTCATGGTAACATTACGCTTAATTTGGCATCTGATACAATAAATGGAAACTTAAATGTGGTTTTTTTAAAAGATTTTGCTAGAGTTTTAGACAATATCCCTTTATTGAATAAACTTTTACTCAGTAAAGATGGAAATATCGCTCTTCCTGTAGAGATTAGTGGAACATTAGAGGACACGAAGTTTCAAATCAAAGGGAAAGATAAATTAGCACCCTAAAACAACTCTTCAACAGTATTTAATAAGAAACAAACTATAATCATCAAAAATACAAACAAAGGATACCAAAAACGATGAAAATAGGTATTATACTTTTTATCTTAGGATCTATTTTAGCTTTGTATCTCTCTAAAGTAAAAATAGAAAAAACTTTTCTCTCAAGGGTTGGAATGATCATAGGAGTTCTACTCGCTTTATATGGCCTTATTCTTGTTATACAACCAAGTGAAGATCAGTATGTAAAATTTACCCAAACAACAATCTCTAAAGACTAAAACTAATCTCATTAAGGCAAATATCAACAATGACAGAAACTATCAAAGTATTTAAAGCAAATGAAAATAATCTCAAAAATATCGACCTCGAAATTCCAAAAAACAAACTTATCGTTTTTACAGGATTGAGTGGAAGTGGAAAATCAACACTAGCATTTGATACTCTTTATGCTGAAGGGCAAAGAAGATATATCGAATCGCTCTCTGCGTACGCAAGACAATTCTTAGGAAAAATAGGGAAACCCGATGTTGAGCGAATAGAGGGGCTTACTCCTGCTATTGCCATTGATCAAAAGACCACTTCTAAAAACCCACGAAGTACGGTAGGAACCATTACTGAGATATATGACTACTTACGGCTACTATACGCTAGAGTAGGGAAGCAACACTGCCACAAATGTGGAGAGCCAATCTCTCAAATGAGTAGCTCTGATGTAATTGATCAAGTACTAAAATTGCCTGAAAACTCTAAAATAGTGATACTAGCACCACTTATCAATAGAAAAAAAGGGACATTTGCTGATCTTTTTGAGTCTTTACGAGCAAAAGGGTATGTAAGAGCTCAAGTGGATGGGGTGATGGTTCGACTTGATGATGAGATCGAACTTGGAAAGTCTCAAATGCACACTATTAAAGTGGTGATCGATAGGGTTGTTGTCAAAGAGGAAAACAAACAAAGGATCGCCGAAGATGTGGAAAAAGGTCTCAAAGAGGCTTTTGGAGAGCTTGAAATAGAGGTAATGAATCACGAGGAAGTAGGGTGCGAAAAACATATCCACTACTCAGAGCATATGGCGTGTTTTGATTGTAAGATCTCATTTGAGCCACTAGAGCCTTTGAGCTTTTCATTTAACTCTCCAAAAGGAGCTTGTAACTCTTGTGATGGTCTTGGGATCAGATATGCTCTTGATATGAAAAAAGTGATAGATGAGGAGCAAAGTATCGATAGTGGAGCTATTAAGATCATCTATGGCTTCAACAAAGGGTATTATTTTAAGATGCTCAAAGCCTTTTGTGAAGCGGCCGAGATCGACACTTCGATACCATTTAAAGATCTTGATTCCCACGAGCGAGGGAAAATTATGAATGGTGGCGTTGAAGATGCAAAATTTACTTGGAAGCGACATAAGCTTACTAGAAAATGGGAAGGGATCATCAAAATAGCGTACAATATGGTCAAAGATGAAAAAGATATGGAATCTTTTATGACCGAGAAAAAATGTGACCAGTGCGACGGACATAGACTCAAAGCTCCTAGCCTAGCTGTAAAGGTTGCCAATAGTGGTATTGCTAATATTTTGGATATGCCAATAGAGGATTCCCATAAATTTTTTCAAGATGAGCAAAACTTTGAATACTTCAACAATCAAGAATCGATGATCTCAGCTCCAATCCTAAAGGAAATTCGAGAGAGAATCTATTTTTTATATGATGTGGGACTTGGATATATCACACTTGGTCGAGATGCTAGAACTATTAGTGGAGGGGAGGCTCAAAGGATTCGAGTCGCTTCACAAATAGGAAGTGGGCTTACAGGGGTAATGTATGTACTAGATGAGCCATCAATTGGGCTTCATGAAAGGGACACTGCAAAACTAATAAAGACCCTTAAAGCCTTACAGGAAAAAGGCAATACTGTAATTGTCGTAGAGCATGATAAAGAGACTATGGAGGCAGCTGATTTTATCGTAGATATAGGACCAAATGCAGGAAAATTTGGTGGAGAAGTTGTCTTTGCAGGAAAGATGAAAGAGCTTTTAAAAAAGAAAACCTTAACCGCTCAATACCTTAATGGAACGAAAAAAATAGAGTACTACCACAGAAGAGCTCAAGAGGATTTTATAGAGATTCAAAATGTCAATCTGAACAATATCCAAAACCTTGATGTGAAGATTCCGCTTAAAAATCTATGTGCTATTACAGGGGTGAGTGGAAGCGGTAAATCCTCTTTAATCCTTCACACACTTTTACCTGTGGCTAAAGAACTTTTAAATCATGCAAAAAAAGTACAAAAAGTAGATGGAGTGAGTATCGATGGACTTGAAAAACTAGATAAAGTGATATACCTTGATCAATCCCCAATAGGAAGAACCCCACGATCAAATCCAGCAACCTATACAGGGGTAATGGATGATATAAGAAAGCTTTTCGTAGAAACAAAAGAAGCCAAACTACGAGGATATGCACCTGGGCGATTTAGCTTCAATGTAAAAGGTGGACGATGTGAGAAATGTCAAGGGGAAGGAGAGATCAAGATCGAGATGCACTTCTTACCTGATATTATGGTCAAATGTGAAGATTGTAACGGTGCACGATACAACCCACAAACCCTAGAGATACTC
>JAGYNS010000239.1 GCA_018399655.1 Campylobacterales bacterium | reverse complement strand
TTGTTAAAGTTATATCTCAAAGAGAGGTTGGCAAGACCTATATCACATTTTACTTTGTTTCTTATCTCTTGTGTGTTTTGTGCTAAAGCACTATCTCCCTCTTTATAGTTTAATAAAATACTACTATGGGGTGCTTTATCAAGGGTTAAAAAGTCACTATTATCAACATAAACATCTTTATGATTGATCTCTAAAGAGTGGATAAAACTAATACCTTCAGGATTTACAGGTCGTATGAGAAGTGAGAGTTTCCCTTTTTCTTTGCATTTTGCTTTTACTTTTACGATACAAAAAGGGGTTTGATCTTCTACTTTGACATATGTATCACTACAAAAAGAAAGCTTTTGTTTTTCAAACTCTGTTTGTACATGCAGATTATCTTCAACATCCAAGGTTTGTGAAACCTTTTTTTCTTTTGCTGGGATAATTGAATCTTTATCATCTTCTACTAAAAAATCGATTGAACATCCATCAAAGTGTGGGGTGATCATCCCCCTTGGATCAACAATAGGATAATGGTCAATTCCAGGTATCCCAACAGCAGTCCAGTTTCTATGGGTTAAATTCACATGAGTTATAGAAAAAGCTCGTGGCAAAAAGCTTTTATCATGGGGGTTAAACTGTCTTTGTACCCAATAGGGCCATATCCAGTCTAAATTTTGTTGGAGAACTTTTGCATTGACTAAACCTCTAGCGTGAAAAATCGCCCCAGCTCTTAAAAGCTCAATAGGTTCACTTATCTCTGAAGGCTCAGCTAGCTTTTGTAGCTTTGAAGTTAAGAGCATTGGGTCTAAAAACCCTTGCGATTTTGCAATTTTTGATAAAAAATATCGAACTGGAAACCATCTAAACATCTTTTTCCCTCCTTGTTAAATGTTTTATTACAACAGGAATAAGAGCTAATACCCCTAGAAGTATAAACATTGAAATAAGTTTAAGATCAAAAACCCCATCAAAACTCTCTATAGTTTTAAGTGAAGCTCCAATACTAACATAGATTATAGTACCAGGGATAAGTCCTAAAAAAGTTGGAAGAAGATAATTCTTCCAAGAAAGCCCTGATGCACCAAAAAGAAGATTGACTAAGAAAAATGGGAAAATAGAACTAAATCTAGTGGCTAATACATAATAAAAGCCATAGTTATCCAACTCCTCTTCAATATCTTCTATTTTTTTTTGATATCGAGTACGAACATATTTGTTTAAAATCTTATCTCCTACATAAAATGTTAAAGAAGCAGATATCAATGCAGCAGGAAAGACGGCAAATACCCCTAAGTAGGTTCCAAAAAAATACCCAGCTACTACACTCATAATTGCACCAATAGGTGCTCCTATAGAAAGAAATATAATATAAAAAATAGTATAGAGAAAAAGTGAATAGTAGATATTATCATCCACTAAAGCTTCTAACTCTTGACTATGTTTTGATAAATACTCTAAAGAGAAAGCATCAAAGCCAAAGATCTTAAATAGTACAATTATCCCTATAGCTACAAAAACCACAAGGGCAAGTCTTGATTTAATTTTTGTCATAGTTTTTTTGAAGTTTCCCTTTAAGAAGTTGAGCATTAATTGCCACAACAACAGTACTAAGACTCATAAGCACCGCACCAACAGCTGGGTTAATAAGAATACCGTATCCATACAACACACCAGCAGCTAGAGGAATTGCCACTACATTGTAACCTGTAGCCCAGATGAAGTTTTCTATCATCTTTTTGTAAGTTGCTTTCCCGAACATAATCAGCGCTGTAATATCTTTTGGATTACTATTTACAAGCACAATATCCGCACTATCAGATGCTACATCCGTACCACTACCAACAGCAATTCCCACATCAGCAGTTTTAAGTGCAGGTGCATCGTTAATACCATCACCAGTCATTGCCACAAACTCGCCTTTTGATTGAAACTCCTCAATGAGTTCTAACTTTCTATCAGGAAGCACCTCTGCATAGTAGCCATCAAGTTTTAGTTTTTCGCTTACCTCTTTGGCTGTCTCTTCGTTGTCTCCTGTGAGCATATAGACTTTAATGCCCTCTTTTTTAAGAGCTTCTACCGCTTGGTAGGACTCCTCTCTAATGGTATCTGCTAAAGCCACAAACCCGATAGGTTTTTCATCACTTAAAGCAATTACTACTGTTTCACTTTTCTCTTTAAAGGCATCTTTTGGGATCTCAATACTGTTTTTCTTAAGATAATTTGGACTTACTATTTTTATCTCTTTATTGTCTATTTTTCCAACAACTCCTTCTCCTGAGATGCT
>JAGYNS010000238.1 GCA_018399655.1 Campylobacterales bacterium | reverse complement strand
ATCATCACAATAAGGTTCAAAACTAGACTTATATACAGCGTAATGAGCAGTCTTCTTATGCCCCTCTAAAGCCTCCTCATCTGCCCACGACTCCACTGCATAAAACTTTCTTCTATTTTCAGTACATTGAAAAATATCATAAAAAACCACCCCTGGCTCTTTTTTAGAAGGCTCTACCATAGCCGTTAGTAGCTCTTTCATCTTCTGCTCACACCCCTGCTTTGCTATAAATGTTACTCTTTTAGTTATACTTGCCATTATAAAATCCTTTTTTAGTTTTTAAAGTTCATATTATACTTGAAACTTGTTTATACTATACTCCAGGGGCTTTCCACATTGAAGTTGTTATCTCATCATCTACAAGTTCTAGTTGCTTGTTGTATGCTTTTTGCCAAGTATCTTTTATCTGTTTATATTTTTCATGATTTTGCATATTTGGGGTGTACTCTTTTTCCCATACCACAAGCTCTTTCGCTGCACTTTGTAAATCTTCATAAATCCCAGCACCAACCCCTGCAGCCATCGCAGCTCCTAAAGCAGTAGCTTCTGTGACTTTTGGGATTTTAACATTACACCCAGTGACATCAGCTAATATCTGACACCAAAGTGCCCCTTTACTAGCCCCTCCTGCAAAAACTATTGTCTTGGTTTTTATCCCACTAAACGCTTCTATTTTTTTCAAATTTATATCACTGACTATCGCTGCATTTTCTTGTAAAGAGCGAAACATACTAGCACGGTTGCAAATATTTGGATCAATAGAGAGATTGAGAAAACTAGGAGCTGCATGGTACCATTTTCCATATTTCATACTATCGCTAAAAATAGGAATGATACCATTTGACCCTACTGGAACTTTGCTAGCTTTTTCTTCCATAAGCTCATAAACATCTATATTTTTTTGTTGGGCTTCAAGCTTTTCCATATCACAAAAAGCATCTCGAAACCATCGCATCACAAGCCCACTAAAAAAAGTGATCCCCTCAGCTTGAGACTGCATAGGGATCACATGAGGATTGACCCGTATTCCCATATCTTTTGGTGGCTGTGTTGTACTAGGGATATTTACTATTTGTTGCCAAAATGAGCCACCTAAAACTGCAACATCGCCAAGCTCTACTACTCCTAGTCCAGCTGATCCTAGCTGAACATCTCCCCCACCTTGTACCACTAAAGTTTCACTATGTAGTCCACTTGTGCTATTGGTTACTTTTCCTATGCTTTCCCCTACTTCAAAAGAGGAAGGGAATATATCATCTTTTATCCCAATCTCTTTTGCCATAGAACTTACCCAATATCTCGTTTGGAGTGAAAATATTCCTGAAGTTCCTCCGTTGCTAGGGTCGCTACTAAAAACTCCACTTAACTTATAAAGTATCCAGTCACTTATCATCCCAATCTTTGCAACTTTTTCATACACCTCTGGTTTATTGTTTTTTAACCATAGTATTCTAGGCAACGCTCCTAGAGCAAAGGTTTGACCAGAGAGTTTATAAAACTTTTCTTCAATCTCTGGAAAGTTTTCTTTTAAGTATTTCACCTCTTTATGGGCTCTTGCATCTACATTTGCTACTGCAAAAAGTTCAACACCCTGCTTATCATAAAGCACTATCCCCTCTCGCATACTAGTAGAACTTACTGCTAAAATATCCTTTGGATCAATTTTTCCATTAGTTAAAGCTTCTCTTATACACTCACATGTCAGCTCCCAATTGGCATCACAATCAAAACTCATAGAATTTGGTACACCCTCTTCTTCGCAATGAGTCCACTCCCTTTGCCCCATTGATACTTGAGTACCCATAGAATCAAAAATTACAGCTCGAATACTCCCAGTCCCTGCATCAAGTGCCATTAAATATTTATCTGTTATTGAGCTACTTTTGTCCATTACTAACCTTTTGATATATAATTTAAAAATTATACTTTCACAGTCTTAATGAAAACTTATTGTCTAGTTATCTGTTTTAAAAGACCTCTCTTCTTTTTCAATCTTTTTGCTAGATTGATTTGATTCTTGAGATTCTTCTTCATCTGCTTTTATTGGTTTTAGGGTTTCCGCTTGTGTAGGTTACTTTTGCAAGGACTGCTTGTACATGTATAGGTTCTTTACTCATATTTACAAACATGCAAACTGCTGATGGATCATATTAATTCGATAGTACAATCTAACGATTTAAGTATAGATAAAAAAATTTAAGTATATTGATCACAACGAAAAAGACTTCAAAATGGAACAGACCAAATAACTTCTTATGAACCATTATTGGCTG
>JAGYNS010000237.1 GCA_018399655.1 Campylobacterales bacterium | reverse complement strand
TATGAATACAAACCAATAATGAAAATAGGTGTCTTTGATAGTGGTATAGGTGGTTTAACAGTTGTAAAATCACTTTTAGAAAATAAGCTTTTTGAGCAAATTATATATTTTGGTGATACTGCACGAGTCCCTTATGGGGTAAAAGATAAAAATACGATTGTCCGATACTCTTTAGAAGCATTAGAGTTTTTTAAAAATTTTGAAGTGGATATTTTAATAGTAGCGTGCAATAGTGCAAGTGCCCATGCTTTGGATGAGCTTCGAGAAAATACAGATATCCCCGTGGTTGGAGTGATCACTTCAGGGGTAATCGCTTTGGGTAACAAAATAGAGCAAAAAGATTCAAAAGTATTAGTTATAGGGACAAATGCAACGATCCGTTCAAAAAGATATGAAAATGCACTCAAAAGTAATGGCTACGAAAATGTTATCTCTATCCCAACAGGACTATTTGTCCCAATTGTAGAGGAGGGTATCTTTGATGGTCCTATTTTAGAAGCTACCATGGATCATTATTTTAAAGGATTACCTAATATAGAAGCTGTTATACTAGGATGTACACATTTTCCACTTATTGAAAAGAAAATATCAACATATTTAAATGATGCGGTAACTATACATAGTGGAGATGCAATTGTAGAATACTTAAAAAAAGAGTACAATTGCAATAGACAATTTGAAAAAACAGAAATGAAATTTTTTGCTTCAGAAAATCCAGATGGATTAAAACTCGTAGCAAAAAACTGGTTAAAAGGTTTAATAGAAATTGAATAATAATACACAAAGACAAGTCTTAGCACTAAAATATAGACCAAAAAGATTTGATGATCTTATAGGTCAAGATACCATCTCCACAACACTCTCTTTAGCACTTGACACCAATAGGCTCTCCCATGCATATCTTTTTAGTGGACTTCGAGGAAGTGGAAAAACAAGTACCGCTCGAATTATCTCAAAAGCACTAGTATGTGAGCAAGGACCAACTTCAAAACCTTGTGAAATATGTGCAAATTGCCTTGCATCAAATGAAAATAAACATCTAGATATTATAGAGATGGATGCAGCATCAAATCGTGGGATCGATGATATCAAAAATTTGATAGAGCATACAAAATATAAACCCTCAAGTGCACGATACAAAGTATTTATAATTGATGAGGTGCATATGCTTACAACTCAAGCATTTAATGCACTTTTAAAAACACTTGAAGAACCACCAAACTTTGTAAAGTTTATTTTAGCTACTACTGATCCTTTGAAGCTTCCAGCTACAATTTTAAGTCGAACACAACATTTTCGATTTAAAAGAATTTCAGATAGTAATATTATTCACCACTTAAGCCATATACTCAATATTGAAAATATAGAATATGAAAAAGAAGCATTAGCGGTATTAACAAGAGCAGGGCAAGGAAGCTTAAGAGATACTTTGACCCTTCTTGATCAAGCTATTATCTATTCAAAAAGTATTATTACTCTCAATACAGTAACAGATATGTTAGGGATGATTGATCCAAATTTTATCGATAATATATTTAACACCATATTGCAAAAGAACGATATCTTTCCATTAATAGAAGCATTAGAAAGTTATGAAGTGGGACAAGTTTTAGATGAATTGAGTATCTATTTAAAACAAAAAATGCTTTTAAATGATAGCCGATTTGATCTATATATGTTTGATAGATTTTTTAGAATAATTGCTGATTCTAAACAACTTTTAGCAATGAACTCGGATAGTGGTTTTGTACTTATTTTGACACTGAATAAACTAGTAGAAGCAACTCATATTAAAACTATAGATAAAGTGATTGAAGAGATTAGCAATACTACAAGTACCAAAAGTGATATTGATATAAAGCAAACAAAAGCGATACAAGAGGAAAAAACTCAAAAAGCAACACAAGAACTGACCCAGCACCTTGAAAAAAGTGAAATAAAAACTGAAAACAAACAAGACAATGCACAGCTCCTTTTTAAAAGGCTTCTTGATACAGTATATGAAAAAAACTATGATTTAGGTCATTGTTTTGAGGAAAGTTTTTCTTTAAATTCTTTTAGTGACAACACTTTATTGATTGATAGCAGTGCAGAAGGAGATTGTAAGGTTTTATTGTTTAAAAACTTCTCCTATATAAAAGAGTTTATCTTTTCAATATTTGGGAATGAGACACAAATAGATTTTAATAAAGTGAAAAAAAAAAGTCCAGTAATTGAAGAATCATCTCCAAAAATAGAAGAGCAAAGCCCATCAAGTTGTGTTGCTAGTATGAGTG
>JAGYNS010000236.1 GCA_018399655.1 Campylobacterales bacterium | reverse complement strand
ATTCTATAATGCTAAACTTAATTTAAAAAAAGTTTTTTAAATTAAATAACAGGGGGCTAAAAATTTTAACTTGCAGGTCGCCTGCTAATAATGTACATACATGGTTTATTAAGGTGTACTTTTAGGTGTACCTTTCAAATTTAAAAATCTTTATAAATGCTTTATTTAAGGGGTTTGTAGGGGTTGTAAAGGCACAACTATAAGCTGAGTTTTGTATTTAACAATAATTTATCTAGTATATTTTTTACAAAATATATCATGCGAAGGGCATTTTGAGTGTGAAGTTTTTACCACCCCTTCTTGCTGCAGATTGGGTTTACATAGCTGAAATGATTGCTCAAATCACTGGTGGGCTCTTACTCCACCGTTTCACCTTTTCCTAATAATTTAGGTAGTTTACTTTCTGTTGCACTGTCCCTTAGGTTACCCTAGCCATCAGTTAGATGGAATCATACTTCACAGCAGCTCAGACTTTCCTCTTGAGAGATCTCAAGCTATTGTTTGTTGTACCTTAAGGTGGCATTGTACCTTTATTTAGATTATTTTCTTATGATATCAAAATAAGATGGGATATCAAAATCAAAAGTGGTATCACTCATATTACTATTTTGAGCGATGTGGGTAAAGTGTATATTGACTTGGTTATCTACTTCATCTTTATAAGAGATTGAAGAGAGTTGGTTGTTTTTTATCGTATAGATATAGGGTTTATTGTGAAGTATCGCTTTGTATCTATTGGTGTCTATTTTTTCTCCATCTTGAAGCACTTGTAAGATATTGATCTGTTTGTCAAGTTTTGAGATGATAGCTTGTTCTAAATCTGGCTCAATAATGGTAACTCTATTATCAATCAAATAGACATCTTTTTGTATAGGCTCGCTGTATCTCCAAAGTATTTTTAAAGGCTTTTTGATAAAAATCTCACCGCTATACAAGATCTCTTTTCCTGATGGGTTAGTGATAGTTTGAGAGAAGTTTGCTTTATAAGTATCTACGGTATGAAAATCAAAAGCTAACGCTTGAAAAACAGTAAAACAGCATAGAAAAATAGATCGAAAAATAATCATAAGATAAAATCCTTTTTTGTGATAGTATACCACTAAAACAATTTAAAATGCTTTAGTGTTTATTATGATAAGAAATAGATTGATCCCACAAGAACAATGAGCGAAATGGTAAAAATAGAGCTCAAGTACAACCCAAGAGATCTGTTCCCAATGGTAAAAGCAAGCGTAAGTTTTGTAATAGTATTAGCAATAGTAGCTAAAACTATCCCTATTATAGCAGTATTGATCAAAACCTCTTTTTTGTTAAATAGTTCAGACAAGGAAAGGACAATAGCATCAATATCACTTAAGCCCGATAAAAAAGAGGTCAAATACACTCCAATATCTCCAGAGTAGTTATTGACCAATGATAAAGCACCGAAGATTACACCAAAGATAACTCCCATTTTTAAAGCTTCAAAAAATTCTAGTGGATTTGAAAATGCAACCTCTTGAGAGACCTCTTTTTGATCTGTTTTTGTATAAAGAAAGTAGATCAAAAGATATCCTGTTAGTGTTGCTAAAATATAAGGAAACACAATCGCTTGAAAGATATCTTTACTAAAAATAAAAGTCCATATCACAACTCTTAGAAACATTGTACTTGATGCCAAAGCAATTGCTATGGCTAAAGTTTTATTTACCTCTTTGTTCTCAGATGCTTTTTTTGATAAAGTAAGGGTGATCGCTGTAGAAGATGCAAACCCACCAAAAAACCCCATCATAATAATCCCTTTTGAGGTATCGATAAATCTTGTAAAAAGATATCCAATAAAAGAAAGACCCGATATCAAAATTACCATCATCCATATATGAGTAGGGTTGATAAGACCATAAGGATCAATAGCTCTATCTGGTAAAATTGGCAATACCACAAAGGTCATTAAAGCAAAAAGTATAGTAGATTTTACATCTTTACTTCTTATCTCCTCTTTGATCGATATGATTTTTGGTTTTATCTCAAGAAGAGCAATAAGTATAACTCCACTAAATACAGCGAGTTCAAGATGACTAGGGACCAAAACACCTAAAATAAAAGCGATAAAAGCACTAAGTTCAGTGGTGTTTCCCCTTTCATATTTACTTCTTTTTGCATTTATAAAATAAAAAGCAAGTAAAAACATCCCCACAGTAATAGAAGAGACAATAAGAATAGATGGATAAGTACTATAAAGCTTCGTACACAAATAGCCAATAAGAGCAATGATACTAAAAGTCCTTGCTCCCATGTAGAGTTT
>JAGYNS010000235.1 GCA_018399655.1 Campylobacterales bacterium | reverse complement strand
ATGCGCCACCCTTTTGGCAAGCTATACTCCCCTATCTTTCTATCCAAAACGAGCTGATAGATAGCCGCCTGCACAGAAAGCGGTGCAGAGTTGAGCTCATCCAAAAAGAGGATCCCCTCTTGCGCTTCCCCCTCTTTGGGTAAAAATACAGGTGGCATCCATTTGGTCTGATCGTTGGAAATCGTAGGGATACCACGAAGGTCAACCGCATCAAGCTGACTCAAACGCACATCGATGATCTCTAAACCGTTTCTTCGCGCTATATCATTGACAATATAAGACTTCCCAATCCCAGGGCTTCCGTGGATAAAAACAGGAGTATCGCTTTGCAAAAGTATATTGAGTTGGGTGTAGAGCTCTTTTGTGCCAATAGCAGGAGTTATCATAAAATTTCCTCTTTTTTTACAAAAGAGGTATGCAAGTTTTGTGCTTTAGGGTTTAGGTTTCTCTATAATATCGCTAATGAGCTGTGAAAGTTCAGGACTATTGAGCTTTGTCTCAAAATGTACATTTATCCCTTTTTCTTGCAACTTTTTAAAGAAAGCTTGGGCACTTTTTATTTTAAGTCTTTCACTTGCACTTATCTCGTCAAACTTCTCATATCCTTTTGTCTCTACTACAAAATAGAGCTCTTTTTTATCATCACACTCTATTACATAGCCAAAATCAGGATTATAGCTTTTGCCGTGAGCTGTTGGAATGTTGACTTTTGGAAGTTTTCCAAATACGGTGATACGCTTATCATCAGACTCATCTATAGTTATTTTTTCTATGTTACTATCGACTTCCATAAAATCTTCATCATAAAGAGATTTTTCTTGCAAAGACTTTTTGCCTAGTTTGTAGGTCTCTACACCTAAACTCCCTGTATAAATAAACTCTTTGAGTTTACCCTCTGCATCTGTGAGTGAAGTGTTGCAGGTTTTTATCTCTTTGAGATCGTAAGAGATTTTATTGATGATCGTTTCATAAATAGCCCCTACAAGCTCATCTTCTATTTTTTGAAGTGCCATATTTTCATTTTTAGCGATGAGTTCAAACTTCTCTTTATCTATTTGGTGTAATACACTCGCTATAGTTTTCATACTTAGTTTGGTGGCATTTGCCAAGGTTTTTACAAACTCATAAAGTGTAAATATAGAGTGTGTTTGCACCTTTACACTCTCTTTAACACTATCATGTTTGGCTTTGTTTTGTATATTTGTGTCTCTTTGAACAATGATATCTTGCCCACTCAGAGCAAAATTGGCGTTGGTCCTCTCTACTGCTTTGGCTATAAGCACTTTACTCTCTATATCGTACTTGACGACTGCATCGTAGTTAAGCGTGTCCCAAAGAGTTTTGAACTTTGCAAAATGGGTTTGGTTTATTTTGATTGTACCTTTGCTAGCTTTACTCCCCGTTCGCTCTTTTGCTTTGATGCGATTTGTGGTTTGAAAGAAACTATCAAAATACTCTCCCAGTTTTTCACTATCACACCCCTTTACATCCAAAGCTTTTAGCTCGTGTGAACGGGTACTATAGTTCTCTTTAGAGATCACTATCTCGCTCATATCTTCATCATCTATGGCGATAAAGCCTTTTTCTTCAAGCTCATCTAGAACCCTTACAGCTGCTCTAGCCGTAGCGGTTATGCCATTGTCCACCATCACGTTCTCATCAAATATTTTAGATACCTGTCTTACGCTATTTTGGCTTATCTCATTTTGTATGGAGCTCACAAAATCGCTCTCGGTTGATGGCACCACAACAAAAAGCTCATTCACAAAATCAAAATGGCTCTCTTCTTTGGTGATTCTTTTCCCATCTTGATCTACTGCTAGTCTCAAGCCCCGCCCAATTTGTTGGAGTTTTGATATTTTAGAATTACTCGGTGCTAGCTTGGCTAGAGTCATCACATTTGGGTTATCCCACCCCTCTTGCAAAGCCCATTGTGAAAAGATAAAACGCAGATCACTCTCAAAACTCAAAAGCTCCTCTTTTTTGTTGAGTATCAGCTCTATCGCCTCAGCCTCGTCTCCCTCTTTTTTTGACTTTGCAAAATAGCCACTATGCACATCTTCTACACGCTCTTTTGTTTTTAAGAGATACTCTTTATATTTTGCATCAAGCGTATCTCTTTTTAAAACCTCTTCTAAGTTTGCAAGATAAAGCTTTTCAAAAAGTTTTGCAAGCTCTCCATTGGTGCCCTCATTTGTAAGATATTTATCGACCCTGTCAATAAAAAACAAGCAAAGCGATTTGATCCCTAATTTGTAGAGCTCTTCTTCTCTTTCAAAGTGGTT
>JAGYNS010000234.1 GCA_018399655.1 Campylobacterales bacterium | reverse complement strand
TTAGCTCTCCTAAAGCCTCTCCAAAATCGATCACTTGCCATATCTGTATAGGCTGGCTTTTCCCTTTTACTTTGACCAGATCCAAAAATCTATAGATATACTGCTCTTTGAGGTTTTCTTTCATAAAATTTGAGATATTGAGTCTTGAATTATAAAACTTACAAAGGGATTCTAGTCTTGCTCCTAAATTTATAGGATCCCCTATAACGGTATAGTCACTTCGTCCACTACTTCCCATCTCCCCAACTACTGCCACACCACAATTAAGTCCAATACCTATATCTATAGGTGGTTTATTTTCTTTTGCAAGTTTTTCATTGAGACCTTTTAAGTATTTTATCTGCTCTAGTGAAGCTTTGACCGCTTTATCTTGATGGTTTTTTACATCCGCAGGAGCATTCCAATACGCCATAATAGCATCACCTATAAACTTATCAATCGTCCCCTCATGCTTCATAATAATATCACTCATAGGCTCCATATACTCATTGAGATAATCGATCAATGCTTTCGCGTTTGGCATCGCTTCAGAGATATTGGTAAAACCTCTTACATCGGAGAAAAATACCGTGACCTCTTTCGATTCTCCATGAAGTTTATTGTCTTCATTTTTTAATAAATCTTCCATCACTTTAGGGGAAACTTTTGAAGCAAATTTACTTTTAATAAGGTTACTTTGCCGAATTTCAAAAAAGTAGTTCACTAAAACAGCTATGACACTACTTACTATTATAGCAATAAAAGGGAATAAAATATTTAAAATGATACCATTTTCAAAAAGGGTATAGTATAAAAAGTAACTGTCAATTGCAAGAGCAATAAGAACTATAAAAACGATTGCATAGATATTTACATTTATTATGATAATAAACATTAATAATGATAGTACAGCTATATGAAAAATATCTGCTGCGGTTACCCAAGAAGGCTTTTGTAAAAAGTCCCCTTGTAAGATATTGTCAATCACATTGGCATGCACCTCAACTCCAGGAAAAACTGACTCCAAAGGGGTAGCTCGAAGATCAAATAGCCCTGCAGCACTCGTACCAACTAAAACCACTTTCCCCTCTATATCCTCTTTTTTAAAGTCATTGTTTAAGATATCTACAGCAGATAGATATTTAAAAGTTTTATCTTTCCCTCGATAGTTTACCACAATTCGTCCATAACGATCTGTAGGGATAGAAAGATCACCTAAAGCGATATCAGTTACCCCTAGTTCATTGTAGTTTACAAATACTTTTTGTATCCCATACGCTGCTCTTAAGGTCTCAAGAGCTAGTGAGGGATAAAGTTGTCCATCATAGCGGATCACTAAAGGGACTGATCGAATTATCCCAGAGGGATCAGGGACATTATTAAAAAAGCCACTTGAGTAAGAATTGTCTTGAACTAAAGGGATATTTAAAATGGTCCCTTTTCCATTGATCACAAAATCTTGCTCCATATTTCGATTTCGTTCTATAAAAATTGCAGGGATATTAGGAGCTTTTGTTTCAATATATTTTGCATAATCATTAAGTTCAAATTGATATCCTAAAATTGTAGGGGTATTAGCAATCGTATAAGCAAATATCTCATCAAAGTTTGGCAAATTTTCAATAGCTAAATTGTGTTGCTTAGCAATTTTATGAGGAGAGGTTCTATCCTCTTCTGCAAACACAATATCGAATCCCACTACTCCAACACCAGCATTGGTAAGATTGATTAAAATATTTGATAGTACATCACGACTCCAAGGCCATTGACCTATTTGTTTTAAAGAGGTCTCATCAATATCAACAATGACCACATTATCATCATGGGGAACTTCACCTCTTAACACAAACATATAATCTCTTAGTCGATTATCGAAAGTTTGCAAAGTTTGTGGGAAATAGATATATAAAACAGTCAAGGAAGTAATAGTAACTACAATTGACAATAAATACAAAAAATATTTTTTTAATTTCTGTTTCACACAACACTCAGTGATTTTAATATCTGTTACTTAAAGAAAATAGATGTGCATAAATCATCGGTAATGCCCCCTTGGTCGCAAGCTGCTTAATCTTTCTTGATTCAAGTTTATTCAAAGCTATTTCATCTACAATATAGATTCCATTTTTGAGGGTATCTTTTTGCTCCCCTTGTGAAAGCTCTAAAGTAGCTGACTTTAAGATATTATATTTATCAATCAGTTTTGTTACAACTTTAGCATCTTCTATTTTTGAGTAGACCTCATTGATAAAATCAAATACATGTTTTCCCTGCTCTGTTGGCGTCATATCATCATTTAATATTCTTTT